>CALWAR010000050.1 GCA_944375765.1 uncultured Mediterraneibacter sp.
TGGAACGGGGAGAAAGATGGTTGTCGTTAGCCATCTTTTTCTCTTTTAGAGGATAAAACAGGGGCAGGCGTGACTCATGCGAGTCACGCCTGCCCCTGTTTGGAACTATCTATTTCCCGACAGCCCCGCACCCGACATCTTCTCCAACACATCAGCTGCGGCTGTGTGTCCTCAGATGATTACATTTTTAGTTTTCCGCTCAGACCTCTCCTATTATAATACTTACATTTCTAATGTCAACATGTTTTTTGTATTTTGGGTATCAAAAGATAATCTGAATCTGATATTTATCCAGCCAGTAATTGACCTGGAGCATATAAGCCAGCATCTGAGGCCCTGCCATGAGCTGCCCATACCACGGACGTCCGTAATCAGACGGGGTATCCAGAAACTGCTTCAGCTTTTTCCCGTCAATCAGGCCGCGGATCGGCGCGGCAGGATCATGCATAACCTCAAGCAGTATTTCGCCAAGCCGTTTCTCGTATTCCGGATGGTACGTCTTAGGATAAGGGCTTTTTCTGCGGAAGAGCACTTCGTCCGGGAGCTTTCCTTTTCCGGCATTTCTCAGCAGACCTTTCACAAGTCCATCCGGACACTTCATCTCCCAGGGTACATTCCATACATACTCTATAATACGGTGATCAGCCAGAGGCACCCTGGCTTCCAGTCCCGAGTACATACTCGTGCGATCCATCCGGTCAAGAAGCGTTACCATGAACCACTTCAGATTCAGATAGGCGATTTCTCTTCGTCTTTGCTCCTGTGCAGTATCTTCGCTGCACACCGGAGTCTCCCGCACTGTCCTTTCATACGCTGCTGATGCATATTCTTCCATCGGCAGTTCCCGGATCAGATCATCCTTAAGCAGCGCCTGCCGTGCCGCCATATCGTTCGACCATGGAAAAGCCGCCGTCTCGAATGATTCTTTCCTGTGAAACCACGGATAACCTCCGAATATCTCATCTGCACATTCTCCTGTCAGAGTGACCTTATTATATTCCACCACTTTTGAACAAAAGTAGAGCATGGATGATTCTACATCCGCCATGCAGGGGAGATCTCTCGCGTCTACCGCCCGGAAAAGATTATCAGTCAGATCCGTATTGTTACATTCCAGATAACGGTGATTTGTTCCACAGTATTCCGCCATTTTTTCTACCCACGGCCTATCCTGGCTGGGCTGGAACGAATTTGCCTTAAAGTACTTCTGATTTTCTGCAAAATCAAAAGAAAATGTATTGAGTATCTTCCCCTGCTTCTTTAACTCTGAAGCGCAGATTGCTGTAACAAGGCTGCTGTCCACCCCGCCGGACAGGAATGTACTGATCGGAATATCTGAGAGCATCTGCTTCTTCACAGAATCCTCGACAAGCCATGCTGTCTTCTCTACTGTTTTCTCAAAGGAGTCCCCGTGTGGCCGGCTCTCCAGCTTCCAATAACAAATATCTTTCACCGAGCTCTCCCGGCAGACAAGATAATGTCCGGGGAGCACCTCCGATATTCCCCGGAAAACTCCTTTTCCATATGTCTTCGCAGGTCCAAGGGCAAAGATCTCGCATAATCCCTCCCTGTCGACAGCCGGACGAATCCCGGGAAAAGCGAAGATTCCTTTTAGTTCGGAGGCAAATACCAGCGTATCTTCCTGCCGGGTGTAGAACAGAGGTTTCACGCCGACACGGTCCCGAAACAGATATAACGTTTCTTCCAGAGCGTCCCACAATGCAATGGCAAAAATCCCATTTAACTTCTTTACATACTCTTCGCCATGTCTTAGATATCCCTGCAGGATCACCTCTGTATCGCTGTCAGATTCAAACGCCGCGCCTTCTTGCTCCAGCTCTTTTCGCAGCTGCGGCATATTGTAGATTTCCCCGTTAAAAGAGACAGTGCAGGTTCTGCCTGCCACGCTTCTTGTCATCGGCTGCCTGCCCCTGTTCAAATCAATGATAGAAAGCCTCACATGCGCAAGTCCGCAGTGATCGTTAAGGCAGACTCCTTCTTCATCCGGTCCACGGCGCTTCTGAGAGCGGTTCATACTTTCCAGAACTTTCCGCCACCGCTCACTTTCCTGCGTATAGCTGTGTCTGCTGCTATAAAATCCCGCAATTCCGCACATATCTTCTTCTCCTTTTTTAAATAATTTCCCACAGGCGGTTTACAGTTCACCGGATTACAGGCTGATACTGCCGCTCCTCCAGCGCTGCCTCCGCAGCCGGAATCAGCGTCTCTGTTCTGGCAGTCATAGAATTCGGTTTTTTCTCCGAATCATCCTGTCCAAAGGGGACAAAAAAGACATGCTTTACATTAAGCAGGATCCCGATATTTTTCATATTCATCCCAAGGGCGTCGTTTGTAGATATGGAGATCAGCAGCGGTTTTTCATTCCGCAGATGCGCCTTTGCCGCCATAAGGACCGGTGAATCTGTGATGCCGTTAGCCAGCTTCGCCGCAGTATTCCCGGTACACGGCAGGATAATCAGCAGATCCAGCAGACTCTTTGGTCCGATGGGCTCTGCCTGGCTGATCGTAAGCAATGGACGGGCCCCGGTGATTTTTTCTGCTTCTTTCATGAAATCTTCCGGGCTGCCGAATCGGCTGTCTGTTGTCTGCGACGCATCAGAAAAGATCGTCACGATCTCCGCTCCCTCTTCTTTTAGTTTCCTGAGCTGTACAAATGCCTTTTCATAAGTGCAGAACGATCCTGTAAGCGCTACGCCAATCTTTTTTCCTTTCAGCTTCATAAATGCCAACTACTCCTTCTATCCGGGACAGATTCAGCGCAGTCCAATCCTGCTCTCTATAAAATCAGCAAGAATCTCAGCGGAAGAAGCAGGCGCATATCTGTCGGGGAGACCGGGCAGCAGAACAGCATTGACCGACAGAGCCTCTGCAACTCTGTAATCCACACCGCCCGGAGCCGACGCAATATCAAGGATCCATGTATTCTTCCCCACATGCCGGAGCCTCTCTTCTGACAGGATCCTCTCAGGCGCTGTATTAAAAATAAAATCAACATTTCCCGCCACATTCGCCAGCTCAGCTTCGGACACAATGCCGTCCGCCAGTACAAATGCATCCGCAGCCCTTGTCTTGTCTTTTTCAGAAACAAGCACCTTGCAAAAGAAAGACTTCAAAAGCCGTGTCAGTACTCTTCCGCACCTGCCGTAACCAAGAACCAGGCACCTGCTCCCCGTCAGGTTGACAGAGCTTCTTGCGATTGCTTCAGCAACCACCCCTTCAGCAGTCGCAACGGCGTTCCTTGCCGCCACAAACTCATCTTTCATCATGTCATATACTCTGATTTTCTTTCCCTCTGCATATCTTCTTACCTCATCCGGGATATTCCCGGCAAAAAAGACCGAATTCTCCGGCAGCTCTTCAAAGAGCATTTCTACATTCATGTCCGGAATCTCACACGTCCCCACGATCTTCCCTGACCTGATAAAAGGCACAGGACCTACGGCGGCATCCGCCTCTTTTAAAGCTTCTTTCAATGATGCCGCTTCTTGTATCCTTTCATCACGCACTCTTTCACAGAGTCCATATATAACGGCCTTATATCCTTTCTTCGCAAGGATACGTGCCAGATACACCTGTCTTTTGTCACCGCCGATCAAAGCGATTTTATAAGAATCTGCTCTCAATCTGTCTTTTTCCTTTTTTTTTTTTTTTTATGCATAAAAAAATATCAGGTGAAACCATGCATGATATCCATGTATCTAATGTTAATCCATCTGCAATGCTTTTCTGGCGTATTGTATAAATTTCTCCGTCGCGATCCCGAACGGCTGCTGCCGCTTCCACGCAAAAGCGCATGTTTCCGCCAGTTCCGGCTTTAACGGCCGGTATGTAAGTTTAGTCTGATCCCAGAAATCAACAGAACCGCATGTATTGATCGAATATGCAAGCTGTTGATTCGACATGACCGCGCTGCCGGACGGAAGATTACTCGTAAAGAGCACCTGTATCTTGTCATAGTACTCCCCGAACCAGTTGGCGATCTCACTTTTTATATTCGCTCTTCTCGGCATGATAAGCGGCACGCCGACCAGATCTTCCGGCGTAATGTACTCTTTTGCCGCAAGAGGCGCGTCCGGATGCATAGTGACCACGCATCGCTCAAGCCCCGCCAGCCGGATGAAATCATATTTCTCCAGGTCCACAGGCTCCAGCAGGAGTCCGATATCGATCAGCCCCCGGTCCATCAGCTCCGTCACCACATCTGCCGTCGCCGTATACAAATCAAAGGTTACAAGAGGATATTTCTCATGGAATGAACGGATCAGCTCCGGCAGCCTCTGCACGGCTCTCAGGTCTCCGCATCCGATAGAGACAATTCCCTCCACCTGTTCCTCCTGCTCGGTCAGTTCCCTCTCTGTCTTATCGACCAGCTCCAGTATCTCCTCCGCCCTGCGCCGGAGCAGAAGCCCCTCATTTGTAAGCTTTATCTTCCGCGTTCCACGGATAAACAGCTTCACGCCCGTCTGCTCCTCCAGCTGTGAGAGCTGGCGGCTCAGGGTAGGCTGCGTGATATGGAGCATTGCCGCCGCCCGCGTGATGCTCTCCTCCCTTGCCACAGCCAGAAAATATCTCAGTACTCTTATCTCCATCGTTCGACCTCCTTGTTACCGCCGGACAGATTGCCGCTTCTGAATTATAAAACTGCTTTTCACAACACTTATATTTTACTACAGATACCGCGGCAGGCAAGCCAAAAATCCGGACGAAAAAAGGAGCCTTTCTTCTTCGGAAGAAATGACTCCTGTCTGATTAAACGTCGCGTCAGCAAAATATGATTCCGTATATTATATTTCCAATTTTTATCAGCGGTAGGACTTCTCATAGATCGCCGCGCACTCTTCATCCGTCATCTGGACCGGATCTGCCATGAACAGGCCGCCCATGGTAGCGCGCGCGTTCTTCGCCAGCGTCATACACTCCTCTTTCTGAATTCCGTAGTCGGACATCTTCAGATCCGCCACGCCGCATGCCTCCTGCAGCTCCACAAGGGCTGTCACAAAGTCCATGGGATCTTTTGCGTCGGTCTTGCCCAGAGCCTGCGCCATACGGATAAAGCGCTCGTCGCAGCAGTGTTTGTTTATAAAGTGTGTGTAGTACTCTTTCGAGATCATGATCAGTCCCGCGCCGTGGGGCAGTTCCTGATGATATGCGCTCATGGCGTGTTCCATCGCATGTTCGCTTGTGCAGGCTCCCACTACCATAGAGTAGCCTGACATTGTGTTTGCGAATGCAACATGCTCACGGGCTTCCATATCGCTGCCGTCTTTTACTGCACGGGCAAGATATTTTCCGATATTCTCGATCGCCGCAAGCTGGACCATATCGCCCATCAGGCTGGTCATTCCTGAAATATATCCCTCTGTGGAATGGAACAGCGCGTCAAATCCCTGATATGCCGTAAACTTCGGCGGAACTGTTGCCATCAGCTCCGGATCCACCACTGCGAGCACCGGGAAAAGACTGTCCATACCGCCGCAGCCGATCTTCTCATTTGTCTCCGGATTCGTCACTACGCCCCACTGGTCAACCTCAGAACCCGTTCCGGCTGTCGTCGTGATCGCGATGAGCGGAAGCGTCGGATTTACAAGGGGCTGCATCTTACCGGTAGCTCCCGCCACATAGTCCCATAGATCTCCCGGCTGGAGGGCATACATCGCCATGATCTTCTGTCACGGGCAAACCTTCCGCCCTCTTCCACTGCGGATTTCAGCGGATTTGCTCCGACCTTGTCAAACAGTACCGTCTCCACTCCCGCCTGATGCAGTTCGTTCATGGTACGGTTCAGCGAACCGTTCTCCCTTGTTGATTTCCCGTTTGAAATGACTACCATTGCTTTCTTTCCCGGCATCGCCTGCTCGTGAAGATGATTAAGCTGTCCTGCGCCGAAAAGTACTCTTGTAGGATTAAAAAAGTTATACATTGCCGTCTGCCTCCTGTAATAAATTTTTATCTGTATAATAAAACCATGCCTTCTTTTATCCGATCACCCGGAACTCTTTCCATTTTCCTCTGCGGAAACGGATCCAGAAAAATGCCGCCCGGATCATCCAGTCCAGGCACATGGCAAATGCGACGCCGATCACGCCCAGATCCAGGCAGATGCCGAACAGGACCGAAAATACGACTCTGCACCCGATCGTAGAAAACAGGCTGACATACATCGTATATTTCACATCACCCGCCGCCCGCAGACCGTTCGCAAGCGCGCCCGAGAGCGGATAGAGCAGAGCATTAAATATATTGTGTATAACGACCAGGATCACGACCAGATGCGCCGCCTCACCGGAAATCGCATAACCCCTAAGTACCAGCGGAGTCGCCAGCAGGATCAGTCCGTTCCACAGGATAGAGGCAAGGAATGTGATCCGCAGAAGCCTGCGCATATAATACTCTGCCGCTTCCGTATCGCCTGCTCCCATGCACTGTCCGATCACCGTAACTGAGGCAAGTCCCAGGGCGTTTCCCATCAGAGCCGCCACAGACCAGAAGCTCTGGGACACCCCGTTGGCCGCGATCTGTACCGTTCCGAAAAGAGCTGTGATACTGCTTAAGCCCACTTTCGTAAGCTGGAACAGTCCGTTTTCGATCCCGTTTGGCACTGCGATCCCCAGGATCCGTCTTACCATGCCGCTTTCCCATCGGAAAATATTTCTCCACTCAAACCGCACACAGACCTGATCCAGAGAAGCATCCTGTTCCCGCTGCCCGCGCTTGTGAGCTCTGTAATCTTTCTTACGGAAGCAGAGCGCCAGAATAACTGCTGCGGAAAATGTCCTGGCGATCAGCGACGGATAGGCGACTCCCGCCACACCGGCATGGAGCCCAAACACACCGATCGCATTCCCGGCAATGTTGATCCCGTTCGCCGCAAGGGAAATATTCATGGTCACACCGGTCTTTCCCATACTCCGGTATATGGCGGCGCCGGCATTGTAGACTGCGATCGCGGGATAAGAGTAAGCAGATATCCTGAGATAAGTCACACAAGCTTCCATCACATCCTGATCCACCTCTCCGAACAGGAGCCTTAAAAGCTGCCGGTTCAGTACAAGGGAGAAGATCATCACAGCTACGGAAAAGACTGCGGCGATCATCACAAGCTGTCCTGCGGACAGATTGCCGTTCTTCTCATCCCGTCTTCCGATGTACTGGCTCACCACCACGGCGCCTCCTGCCGCCAGCGCAGAGAACAGGTAGATAAATACCGTATTGAACATATTGACGAGGGAAACGCCTGACACAGCCGCCTCTCCTGCGTAACTCACCATAAACGTATCGGACACGCCAACCAGCACTTCCAGAAGCTGCTCCAGAAAAAGCGGCAGGATCAGAAGCTTCAGGTCATGGTCTGAAAAAATTTTTCTCGCATCCGGTATGGACATCGCCGGCTCTGTGAGCCGGTATATCAGCTGTTTCATCGGAATTCACCGCCAGACACTGTTTCTTACCGTTCAAGTATAATTCTTTGATTTCAAAATATCCAATACTTAGTTTTCATATTGTTTTATGCCCTGGAAGCATGCCTCTACGTCCCCGTCACCGGCATGATGCAGGAGCATCAGATCGATATATCAAGATGGTGCGGAGAAAAGACCGACGCCCTGAACCTCACCGGCACACTGAACCTGGCCTGCAACGATTCCGTATTTGTCAGAGAGGGACTGGGATATATGCTGACGTTTGATAAGCTCGTAAATACAGGACCTAAAAGCGGGCTGTGCTTCCGCCCGCTGGAGCCTGTAAGAGTCGTCCGCGGTAAAAATATTGTAATGATCCGGGATATTTTAGGAGATTTTCACAGATATTATTTCTCTGCCGGTTGCAATTGGCTGGTTTATTGGCTATAATAACTATCAGAGGATAACAATCCTGTACAACGAAAATATGGAAGTATCAGACGACCGGCACTTCCATAGGAAACTTAATTATCTGCTGGGAGGTTTGATATATGAAAAAAATCATGGTTGTTGACGATTCTTATATGACAGTAAAGGAGCTCCAGTTCCACCTGCGCGCTCAGAATGACTATGAGATTGTCTCGCACTACACAAGAGGAGAGGAAGCTCTGCAAAATATCGAGACGGACAAGCCGGATATTGTCATGATGGACATTGTCATGCCGGGGATTGACGGTCTGGAGACAACGAAGAAACTCCTGGAAAAGTATCCTCAGGCCCGGATCATCATACTTACGTCTATGGTATACAACGATACTGTGCTGGAAGCAAAAGAGGCCGGTGCGTCAGGATTCCTCTGTAAACCGCTGGAACTGGCCGAAGTCATCTCATGTCTCGACCATCTGCGTACCCGTCCTCAGACTGACTTCTTTCTTCCTACCGTTCTCCGCCCTTCATAATGCCATGTCCGGTCGGACAGACCGACACAACAATGTAAGCCGGGGCGGGAGATCCTGATGATCTCCCGCCCCGGCTTACATTGAGCAGGTTCTTATTTCATGCCTACTTTTATCCCGTCGGAGTCTCTGAACAGTCGAACCGAATTTTCTTCTCTCTCGATTATCCTGGACATTCCCTCAAATGACACTTCTGCCACCGGATAGATGATGTCTGCGATGATCTGACCGTTTTTGGTCATCTTCTCGCGTTCTTCCATCTCCTCGATCATTTTTTTCAGTGTTTCCTTTCTCTGCTTCCTGTCCTCTCTCTCCGCACTGCCGCTGATATCGGCGTACTCGATGCCGAGCTGCATCTTGACCTCCTGGAAATGTATGCTCGGCTCGATCTGGAGTACTGTGCTGCCATGTGCTCTGTTCCCTATGGTCTTCGCCTCTATCCTGTCCATTGCAAGAAGTCTTCCGCCAATGATAGCGCCTCTCTCAAGATTGACAAGGATCGATCCGTCGCAGCTCACCTGAGAGTTCACGATACTTCCGGCGATCACATCGCCTGTGGCACGAACATGGACGTTTTCCAGATATTTGCACCGCACTGTACCGCCGGCGTCAAGAGTTCCGATCCCTCCGCCCGCCATACCGTATGCGATATAGACGTCTTTTCCCGCTATCACCGTACTCCGGTCGACCATGCCTTTTACTATGATACTTCCAAGAGATTTTACCGTATAACCGCTCAGTATGCTCCCGTGGATCAGGACGTCGCACTGAGCGTCAATATTCCCTGTAGCCGTGGCAACGTCTCCTCTGATCTCCAGCAGCTCGGCAACATGGAATTTCCCGTTTCTGTAGGACAGAAGCCCGTCTGCCATTGAGATAACACGGCCGTTTTTCTCCTCTACCGCCGTATTCTTTCCATCAGGAAGCTTTATGTCTCTTCCGTTTCCGGCTTTAACCGGTTTTCCGAATATGTCTCTCCCGTCCACGCCCCTGGTAGGACGGGTAAACTTGCAGATCTCGTCTCCTTTGGAAATCTTGATCAGCCAGTTCAGTTCATGAAAATCAACTTTGCCTTCAGAATCTTCGACAAACTGAGGCGTTCCGGCACTGTGAGGATAGTTCTCGCTCAGCGTGCCGTCAACCCCGTATTTTGGCGGGATACCCTGTGCGATCCTGATCCATTTCATAGATGATTCTTCTTTCAGGGCCAGCCCGATCTGGTCGTTCTGGATCCCCGTCATGATCCCTCTTGCAGCCATCTCCGCTGTGAAGTCCCCCAAAGAAAGAGTTCTTCCGCCGTTTAACGCAGGGAATACAAAGCACCATGCAGAGAGCCCGTCCCGTGCAGTCTCGACGATCAGATCTGCGTCAAGGCTGTCGTCTTCCTCGTTTACTTCCATCCTCCTGTCTCTCTCATCAAGGAGCTGCTCCGCTCTCTTCGCCGCTTTTTCCATCCACAGTATAACGTCATCCTGGGGAATGTCTTCATCATACACGAAGCTTCGCAGAGAGACAATGCCGTCCATCTGCAGCGTTCCCTGCCACTTCACCTGATAGGAAAGGAGCGAACTGCCTACAGGCGTGTCGAGAATATCCGTCACATCATATTCTGTCGCTGTCTCCGGCCCTTTTTTCTCTTCCTGCTTTTCTGCTTTCGCCGTCTCCTCAGGCTGCTCGCGTCCTTTTATACTCACCAGCCTCTGGAACAACGACCAGAGAAAGCTGTCAGATCCACTGTTTTTCACATTTTTCTCCTCTTTCATGCATACATTCCGCCTTTCTGCAATAGTCATCCCTATCTTAGCATTATTTTAACGCAAATCCTCGATATAATCAAGACATAGCGGATGCTTTTATACTGAAAAATCAGCAATCCTTTAATGACATTTGCTCCATCCGCAGCACTTACATATATTGCATCCCTCTTCAAACACCATAGGTTCTCCGCACTCAGGACAGTACATCTTGTCCGTCTCTGTGCTGACGGCTTTCGGCTTCGGCGTTTTCTCAGTCTTCCGGGCTTTCTTTACATTCGTCGCGCCCCCGGCCTCCTTAAGTTCCGACTGCATCTCATTGTACATATCCATGAGTGCATTTCCGACTGCCATCGGACAGCACGCTCCCTTGCTCGTGTCTTTTCTGGAGACGCGTCTGGCCGTATAGGACGGACAGGAGCCGCTTGAATTGAGCTGATCCACGATCGTCTCTATGCCGATGCCGCCTCTCGCGCTGATGGATATCATACGTGAGAGCCCGACCATGAAATTATTGCATCCTCCTGTGGAGCCCTTGCTCAGATATGTCTCAAGCAGCTCTCCTGTGTGGGGTTCAAACAGGGCGATGCAGTGCAGGCTTCCGCATCCTGTCGTCAGTTTTCTCTTCTTGCCGACAACGTCGTCTGTAACGAGCAGGATCTCGCCTCTCTTCAGCCCTTCCCCGGCAGATAATTTCTTTGTGTCTTTCTTTTCGCCTGTGTTGAGTATACCGATCCTCCTGCACCCGTCACGGAAGATCGTGATGCCCTTTAAACCTTTCTCATAGGCATACATGTAAAGCCCTTCCGTCTCTTCCACCGTAAAGCGGTTCGGCACGTTCACAGTAGAACTGATGGACGCGTCAATATGCGTCTGCCATACAGACTGCATGTCGATCCTCTGGCGATACTCCAGCGTCATCGCCGTCACAAAATAGTCCGGCAGCTCGGAATCATTTTTCAGTCCGTGCTGTCTCATATAATTCTCCACGATCTTTGTGTATACTTTATAGTATACGTCGGTCCCGTGCAGGGATTCTGTCTTGCGCTCATAGTAGTTCGCATAGACAGGCTCGATGCCGCCTGAGATACCGAGCATGGTGGAAAGCGTTCCCGTCGGCGCGATCGTGAGGAGCTGGGAATTTCTCAATCCGTACCTGCGCACAAGCTCTTTCGTCTTCTTTGATGTGTTCGCCTCAAAATATGGCGTAGACATGATCTCGTCTATATTGCATTTTGCGAAAGGGCCGCTCTCTTTCGCCAGCCTTGCGGAGGCTGCGATCGCAGAGTCCGCCATTGCGAATCCGATGTCGTCGCACATACTGACGGCGTCTTCCTCCCCGTAGGTGAGCCCCAGCTTGATGAGACAGTCTGCCAGTCCCATGATACCCAGACCGATCTGTCTCCACTCTTCCACACTGTCGCTCTGCTCTTTAAGGGGATGGAGGGGAAGCCCTTCTTCCAGCACTTCGTTGAGAGCGCGGACAGAGACTTCCACGCAGCGCTTAAACTCCTCAAATTCAAACTCCGCATGGTCTGTAAACGCATTCTTCACAAACTCTGACAGATTGATACTTCCAAGCAGACAACTCCCGCCTGCCGGGAGAGGCTCCTCCGCGCACGGGTTGACTCCTGCATAAGAAAACTCCTCTGTGTTGCTAAGGAGGTTCCAGTTCTCTATGCGGTCCCAGAACAGAGCGCCCGGCTCCGCATAATCCCAGTTCGTCTCGGCAATACGCCGGAACAGTTCCCTGGCATTTACTGTCTTTTCGATGACCTCCCCCGTCACTTCCCGCGTATAATGGAGCCGATAGTCTTCGTCATTCTTTACCGCTTCCATAAAATCACCATGGATGCGGACCGAGATATTTGCTTTTGTCACTTTCTCAAGATCTGTCTTCAGATCGATGAACTCCTCTACATCCGGATGCGAACAGTCGATAGAGATCATGAGCGCTCCGCGGCGTCCGTTCTGTCCGATCAGCGCCGTCACAAGAGAATAGAGTTCCATAAAGGATACCGCTCCGCTCGTCTCTTTCGCCGCATTGTTTATCCTGGCTCCGCGCGGACTGAGCCGGGAGATGTCCACTCCGCAGCCGCCGCCGTAGCTGTACGTGCGAGCCAGTTTTTTCGCGCAGTCAAAGATGCTCTCGATATTGTCTTCCGGCGGATCGATGACGTAACAGTTAGAGTAAGTCACTTTCCTTCCCTGCTGATCCAGTCCTCTGTTCGAGAGGATCCGGCCTCCGAACAGGAATTTCTTTTGCCTGATATACTCAGCGATACTTTCGTTCCCTCCGCTTACCCGGTGCAGCCACTGCTCAAAATCTTCCCCGTTATTACAATACTTTCTGGTCCAGATATCTGTCCCGAGCTGGTTTTCTTCACCCAGCCATCTTTCTACCGTCATTTTGCCATACCTCTTTCCAAATTAATCACCGTAAAAATGTACCCTCTGTCACAGGAATATATACGCCTGTAGAAGAGGGTATCATCTTAAAAGGAAAATATCAAGTCTTGACAAACAGAAAAAACAGTATTCCGACCACAAAATATAGTGTTTATCAAATCTTTTTTATACATTTTATTGTTTTCTGACCGCTATCTCAGCCGCGTCATCGGAAGCATCGCCGCGCCGATGATACCCGGCTCCTCAAGCATGGCTTCTTTAAATACAACGGACTGCATACCGTCGTGTATCATAGAACGGTAGTGCGACTCCATTTTGTCAAAGAACACATCCTTTGCTTTCATCACTCCGCCGCCCACGACAAATACATGAGGATCCACGACATGGCCGATCGCGCTGAACATCACCGCCAGATCGTACGCCATATCCTCTACGATCTTTCCGGCTCTCTCATCTCCCGAGCGCGCCAGATCGAAGACATCCCCGGCATTTTGTATCCGGTCGCCAAAGACTTCCTGTCCTTTTCTGGTGATCGCCGTTCCGCTCGCTTCGTTTTCCACCGCGCCCACATTGAGGATATTGTACTTTTCTCTCGCTCTGTCGATACAGATATTCCCGATCTCTCCCGCATGTCCGTTCTGACCGCTTATCACTTTCTGATCGATGACGAGCGCGCCGCCTATCCCTGTCGAGATCGTCACATAGTACACGATCGGCATCCCTTTTCCGGCTCCCTGCACAGCTTCCCCGAGAGCCGCCACTTTCACGTCATTGTCCATATACGCCGGCTTCTGAAAATGTTCCTGTATGTATGCCGCTATCGGAAAGCCGATAAGTTTCGGCAGATTGGTCGATACTATGATCTTTCCCTGCGCCGTATCGATCGGCCCCGGTATCCCCATGCCAATCCCCTCGCAGTCTTTCCATCCGTCAAGACTTTCGATCAGGGACGCCATCGTCTCCATGACCGCCTCTGCGCCTCTCTGAGGCCGGCTCTGCGTCTTCTTCATGCATACGATCTGTCCGTCCTCCTGCACCACTGCGGCGCGGATGTTTGTTCCGCCGAGATCCACACCGATGTATTTTTTCATATGAACACCTCTTTTCCCTGATATACCGCTATTTCTAGCATATCTCATTCCGCTCTTTTCTTCGATACAGATATTGCCGTTTATTTTATAATTATTGCTGTGTTTTTCTTGCTTTTACAATGTGGTTTTTTGTATAATATATACAACGTAGTTTTACCGGCGTCTCTGCACGGCCAGGAAAAAACCGCGCGATATAAAGGAGGCATACTATGAGTCACAGACATTATTCTATCAATGCAAAAGATATACCGAAGATGAATTCAAAACTGCTCTCCATCTCCCGTTCAAAGGACGACAAAGACTGGCAGAGCGTATTCCATACCCATCCTTTTACAGAGCTCTTTTTCGTGCTGAACGGGGAAGGGAAGTTTCTCTTCCGCAATGACGTCCATTCGATCAAGACCGGAGACCTCATCCTCATCCCGCCTTATCTGGAGCATACCGAGCAGTCCATCCCCGGCATGCCTCTGGAATACTATGTCATCGGGATAGACGGGATCGCCTTTCAGACAGAGGAGGACAGCAGCTCCACAGCGCAGATCTTCTGCAATTTTGATAACCGTACGCTGATCGCCGATCTGTTCGCTCAGATCTACTATGAAGTCAAAGCGAAAAAATACGGTTCCGACATGATCTGCCAGCATCTCCTTGAGATCCTGATCTTAAGGATCGTGCGCTCCCGGCATGTCGTCCCCGTCCAGATCGGCTCCGTCCGTATGACAAAAGAATGTGCCCAGATCAAGGAATATCTGGACACAAACTACTCGGAACATATCACGCTGGAGACACTCACCGGCCTGACACATATGAACAAATATTACATGGCACATTCTTTTACAAAATTCACAGGCCTCTCCCCGATCCAGTACCTGAACCAGAGACGCCTGGAGACCGCCTGCCAGCTTCTGCGGGATACGGATTTCTCGGTGTCTGACATCTCCAGTCAGACCGGCTTTTCCTCTCAGTCGTATTTTACGCAGATATTCCGGAAATACTATGGGATCACTCCCATTAAATACCGACAGTCCCATGCAAAAGACAGGTCAGACTTTGACGCTCCTTGAGTATTGCGCGATCTCCTGCAGCTGCCTGCCGCATTTGTCAAAGAACATCCTGTAGCCCCCGCACAGGCTGTTTATGTATCCGTCTTTCTCTCCGTCTCTGATCCGGCATCTCTGGCATCCGCATCTGCACAGGCTGTACCATTCGCACGCTCTGCATTCTGCGGAGATGTTAAGAGATCTTCTGACAAACGCTTTTGCGGCCGCGCACTCCGTCATCTGCCGTATGTCGTTCTCCCCGTAATCTCCCAGCCTGTACTCATCCAGAACATAAAAGTCGCACGGGTAGGCGCTCCCGTCCGCCTCGGCGACACACTGCACGCTGCACACTCCGCACTGCTCGCACGCCTCCGGCGCATATCCGTTGAGCATCCCGATATAGTTCTCAAACTGACGGATATACGGAGCTTTTCCGCGCCGCCAGTCTTTATGCCACATGCGGAACAGCTTCGTGAGGAATCTGCCGTATGCCTCCGGCGTGAGCGAATAATCCTGCTGCCCCGGCGGAGCGCCAATAGGATCCAGGCAGGCGATGTACTGCTGGTACTGCCATCCGTTCTTTCTGTATTCCCCGTAGATCTCTTCGATATGTTCTGCTGTCTGCGCTGTCACAACAGTGAGGATATTAAACCTTACCCCGAATTCTTCCAGCAGCTTTATACTCTCTGTCACCCTCCGGTAAGTCCCGCCTCCCCCAGGACCGTGCCGGTACGTGTCGTGACATCTCTTTGTTCCATCCAGAGACACCCCCACCAGGAAATCATGCTCTCTGAAAAAGCGGCACCACTCTTCATCCAGCGCAAGCCCGTTTGTCTGAATCGAATTCAGCACCCGTGTATGTCCCGTATTGAAGCGTTTCTCCAGCTCTATCGCCCTGGAATAGAAGTCGAGCCCCCGCAGAGTAGGCTCTCCGCCCTGAAAGGCAAAGCATATCTCCTCTCCTGCCTGGCGCATCGCTCTTCGTATCACGTTTCGGAGCGTCTGTTCGGACATCCGTCCGTAAGACGCCGTGCTCCGGTTCTTCATCTCATCACAGTAAAAACAATAATCACACTGCATATTGCACTGGCCGGAAACCGGCTTTATCAGGACCGTATATAAACGCATATCAGCTCACCGCCCCGTTGTCGCACCGATTCCCCCAGGAATCGATCAGTCTGCTTTCCCGGTACACACAGATGATCTCACAGTGGTTTGCACACTTCCCGCAGATGATCTCCCGTGTCCTGAACTCCATATCAGCCACGTCGAAAGAGAACCCGGCATCCTCCTGCTGCTCTCCCGCCAGTACGGCGATGCCGAACGCGCCCATAAGATGTCCTCTCTCATCTACAAGAACCGGCATCCCCAGTTCCTCTTCAAACATACGCACTACGCCCGCATTTTTGCTCACTCCTCCCTGGAACACGACAGGAGCGGCGATCTTCTTGCCTTTTGCCACGTTGTTCAGATAGTTGCCTGCCACCGCCTTGCACAGTCCGGCAATGATCTCTTCTTTCGGACATCCCACCTGGAGCTTGTGCACAAGGTCCGACTCTGCGAACACAGTGCACCGCGCCGCGATCGGCGCCGCTTTCTTCGCTCTCAGGGCGATCTCTCCGAACTCTTCCACCGCCACGCCGAGACGGTGGGCCTGGCTTGACAGGAACGCGCCTGTCCCGGCCGCGCACAATGTGTTCATGGCATAATCCACTGCCACGCCGTTCTCCACGCAGATGATCTTAGAGTCCTGACCGCCGATCTCCAGTATCGTCCGCACGTCCGGGTGGAGCGTTGTTGTCCCCACAGCATGGGCGGTGATCTCATTTTTCACGACCTGAGCCCCGATCATACTCCCCACCAGTTTTCTCGCGCTCCCTGTTGTCCCGGAAGCCACTATGCGATAGCCTGCGTCGTCAAACTGTTCCTTTAACCTGCAAAGTACGTTTTTCGTTGCCTGCATGGGGTTCCCCTCTGTCCAGAGATAACACTCTGCGAGGAATTCATTTTCCTCACTGATGATAACGCCTTTTGTCGAGATGGAACCGATATCGATCCCCAGATATGCTTTTTTCTTCATCGCATCACCTTTTTCTTCCTCTCCAGCATGTCGTAAAATGCTTCCAGTCTCGTGTCAAGTCCAGTATCGCTCTCCTGCGTGTCATAGCTCAGATACAAGACGGGAATACGATAGTCCCTGCTTATGTTCTGAAGCAGAGGGATCGCATCCATCTCCGGCGTACATCCGAAAGACTTCACATGGATGATCCCGTCAAACCCCTGTTTCGCATAGTCCAGCGCCGCATTGACAGTCCACGTGGTCGTCGGTCCCATATTGTAATCCGCATACGCTTTGATCCTCGGCCTCAGCGTCGGCTCTTTTGCCCGGAAATGGCAGTTTGTCACATTCAGGAACCGGTGGACGGACGCGCCAAGACGCACCAGTTTCTCCTGCAGGAACTGGTTGGAGTGCTCGTCCATGATCGTGAAATACTCTCCTACAACGCCGATCCTGACCGGCCTTTCAGGTTTCCTCATCCCGATCCCGTCAAACGCCTGCTTCACCTCCTGATATCCCGCTCTTATCTCCTGCCAGTCCTCGGCAGTCTGCATCTTCAGGAGGAACTTGCGATACGCTTTTCTGTAGCTGCCTTTCTCCGTCTCAAAAGCAGCGTTCTGATAATAGACGGCCTCGATCTCATCCATGTACTCTGCCATCTTTACGCCCTCATAAGCTCCGGTCGTAAACCTGGCCGGCTTCAACTTCGGACTTAAATGCCTTGCCAGTTTCAGCCATTCCTTTTTCTTCCCGCTCATATACTCCGCCAGATTGATAAACTCGCATTTGTATCCGAGTTCCCGGATGATCTCTTTTTGCAGAGCCCCGTAATAGTCCAGCCTGCACAGCCCGCCGGTCTCCACCAGAACCTCCGCCCCTGCCTCAAGCGCCTCGATGAGACTCCCAAGCGAGTGTTTGAAAGGCGCGCACGCGTAGTCCGGACTGTATTTGCTCCCAAGCTCCGCGGTCTTCTTCGTCGCAGGCGGGAGCAGGACATACTCTGCCCCAAGCCCCTGTTCGACAATATACTTTATCGCATAGCCGTAGTGGCTGATCCTTGGAAACGCTATTTTTCTTCTGTTATCTATCCTTATTTCCATAGCCGCCTGCTTTCTGATACCGGATAATATCTATAAAACTCTCCATCCTCGTCTCCACTCCTGCCGTCCCGCTCTGTGCGTCCAGCGTCAGGCTTAAGACCGGGATGTCTTTCAGTTTCCTGACCAGCATGTCATTGACAAGCGCATCCGGCCCGCACGGATATGCGCTCACAAGGATGATCCCGTCCACTTTCCTCCTGAGCATAAACAACGCTCCTGTGATCTCCCTGTTGATGAGCCAGGGCATCACCCGGGAGAGATCGTAGCTCTTCCGCAGAGCGCCCTCCCGGTCCGCATAGTCCGTATAGATCACTTCCACGTCCATTTTCCGCAGGATGCGTGCAAGTTCCCCTCCCATATACGCGTCGTGCAGGACATACGGATGACCGGCCAGCAGGACTTTGATCTTTCCGCCCTCCAGCGCGTGATCCTGCTCCCTCTCCTTTACTTTCAGCCATGCCTCCTGACGCTTCCTTGCATGGCCGTATGCTTTCTTTGTCTCTTTTTTCGACTTCCCGAGGAGTGCGCCAAGCTCCAGATATACTTTCTCCTCTGTCGTCTTTGTATACCAGTCATAGCTGACCGTGAGCACCCGGATCTGCTCGTCGCGGAAAATATTTCGGACCAGATCCGGCAGAGCCTCATATCTGGTGCACATCTTTTCTCTCGTATCATATCCTCCCATCCGGGGAATGAAGATGACGTCGCATTTCCCGATGAGCCATATCACATGTCCGAGGTACATCTTAAACGGAAGGCAGGTCTCATCCACAGCACATGCCGTCCCTTTGCCGAGCAACTCTCTGTCGCTTTTGGGACTCACGGCGCACACAAATCCCAGTCTCTCAAAAAACTCTTTCCAGAGCACCCCGTCCCGGTAAGCCATAAGCCCCCGCGGGATGCCTATCGTCCGAATCTCTCTCAAAATATCTCCCCCTTGCATATAGGAACGGCAGCGTCCGCCAGACGCTGCCTGTATCTGTATTCTGATGAATTATACAGTAGTACTATACACTTCTTTTCTGCAAAATGCAAATCCAAAATAAAACTATTCCCCGAGTATGCGTCCGTCCGTGGTGATCGTCACGACCGACCAGGGGATGATCTTGCCGCTGTTTTCCAGCGCCGTCTTCGCTGCGTATTCCAGCCCGCCGCAGCACGGGACCTCCATGCGTACGATCAGCACGCTCCTGATATCGTTATTTCTGATGATCTCTGTGAGCTTTTCCGCATAATCCACCTGATCGAGCTTCGGGCAACCTACCAGAGTGATACGCCCCCGGATAAACTTCTCATGGAAGCTGCCGTATGCAAAGGCCGTACAGTCTGCAGCGATCAGAAGTTCCGCCCCGTCAAAGTACGGCGCGTTCACCGGCACCAGTTTGATCTGCACCGGCCACTGGGAGAGCCTGCTGCCATGCTTGTTCCTCATGACCGCCTCATGGTCGTAGGCGGCGGCCTCCCGCTCTACAAATGTAATAGCGTCTGTCGGGCATGCCGGGAGACAGTCCCCCAGCCCGTCGCAGTAATCGTCTCTTAAGAGTTTCGCTTTTCCGTTCACCATTCCGATGGCTCCCTCATGGCAGGCACTTGCACATGCGCCGCATCCGTTGCATTTCTCTTCATCGATCTGTATGATCTTCCTTATCATATTTCCATTCCTCTCTTTCTCCACATCGTTTACGCCTTTCTCATCGGCCATAGTCTATTATGACATAAAAAATAAATTTTTCTGTTGTAATGACAACAGGCTGAAAAATTTTTACCTAATTACCTCATTTATCTTGATAACATGCCGCCTATGTGTCATAATGTCTCTGACGGAAAAGTTAAAAGGAGGAAAAATACTATGAAAAACAAAATCCGTAAAACACTTTTACTCGTATGTGCCATGATGCTGGCATTTGCACTCGCGGCATGCAGCGGTTCGGAAGGTTCTGACACAACAGGCGACAGCTCTGCTCAGACAGAGGAAGACGCGTCCGCAGGGGATGACGCGGCGGCAGATGATGCGGCGGCAGATGATGCGGCATCTGATGACGCAGCAGTAACTGGAAAATTCGGTTCGATCCAGGAGTTCATTGATTCTGATATGATGCAGACAGAACTTGAGACTCAGACGGCTGCCCTGGAAGGCACAGGAATGTCCATCGAGATCACAGGTGAGGACAACAAACTCATCTACAGCTTCAAGATCGATGATCCTGATATGTCCGCTATGATGGATACAGCAACACTGGAGTCCACTCTTGCATCCCAGGCTTCCACTTTCGAGTCTGTTGCAGGCATGCTGCCGACAGCGATCGAGGTTGAAAATCCGGTCGTCGTTGTACGCTATGTCGGAAGCGACGGACAGGAGCTCGTATCAAGAGAGTTTTCTGCTTCCAGCGCAGCAGAGTAAAAACATATAACAGGGATACCGCAGCTTTCGTGCTGCACTGTCCATGTCGATATCAGAGGATGTTCCGGTCCGCCGGAACATCCTCTTTTCATATCTGTACATACCCTGCTTTCCCCGTATTTTTCCTCAAAACATCATCCCGTCAAAGCAGCATACACTAAAAAATTCAAAACTGTATATATTTAATATTGACAGATAGTACAATATCTGTTATGCTGTGCTTATCAAACAAGTACAGTATAAACAAAGGAGCAGAAAAATGAGTGAAACATATATCTCTATCGACCACCTCTCTAAGAAATACGATAAAGACTTCGTATTAAAAGACGTCAGCGCCGTTCTCCACAGCGGAGAGATCCTCGGCTTCTTAGGACCAAGCGGCGCAGGAAAGACCACTACGATCAAGATCCTGACCGGACAGCTCCTGCCCACCTCGGGCACAGCCAAAGTCCTCGGCATCGACTGCCGGAAGATCGACGAGCGCATCTATGAACAGATCGGCATCGTCACAGATTCCAGCGGCGTATACGAGCGGATGACAGTCTTCGACAACCTGAAATACTTTGCCCGGATCTTAAACGTCCCTCTTGAGAACATCGATCCGCTCCTGAAGCGCATCGGGCTCTATGACCACAGGAAGAAACCGGCGTCAAAGCTCTCCAAAGGGCAGACCCAGAGGCTCATCCTTGCCAGAGCGCTCCTGCATAAGCCGAAAGTCCTCTTCCTCGACGAGCCAACCAGCGGGCTGGACCCGTCCACTGCCCTTGAGATCCACCGCATCCTGAGAGAACTGAAAGAAGAGGGCATGGCGATCTTCCTGACTACGCACAACATGGAGGAGGCCACAAAACTCTGCGACCATGTAGCGCTCTTAAATGAAGGCGTAATCGTGGAGTACGGCGCTCCGGAGGAGATCTGCCTGAAGTATAACCGGATCAAGAAATACCGGGTGCAGCTCACCGACGGCACAAAACACGTCCTCATACAGGGCTCTGAGACTGCCGGACGCATCAGCTCATGGATGAACGAAGATAAGATCGAGACGCTCCACACCTGCGAGCCTACGCTTGAAACCGTATTTTTAGAAGTAACAGGGAGGGAATTACAGTGAAGATCACAGCAGACACCACAACAAAATCTACAGGAAACAAAAAAGCAGACAGACGCCGGGCGCTCACACTCAAACCCGTGCACATGAGAAAGCTTGCCGCCATCATAGACGTAAAAGGGCGGGCGCTTTTCAGCAAGAACTTTATCATCATGCCCATCTTCTCTCTGGGATTTACATTCCTGATGCAGGTCATCTATGAGAGAGCCTCCGGGGGCATGGCTGAGATGAACGCCTACGCCCTCGCTATGGGAATGCTCATGAACGTCTCCATGATGGGCTTCTACTGCACTGCCGCTTCTCTTGCCGAGGAAAAGGAAAAGAACACACTGCGCACCCTGATGACATCCTCTGTCAACGGTCTTGAGTTCTTCCTCGGAAGCCTCATCCCGGTCGTACTGATGACCGAAGTCGTCAATGTACTGTGCGTCTTCATCGTACAGATGACCATGAGCCCGATGCAGTGGGCCGCTTACCTTGCAGTTACCACTACTGTTTCCGTCATCGCATCTGTAGGCGGGATGCTTCTCGGGATCTTTGCGAAGAATCAGGTATCGGCAAGCACGCTTACCACGCCTGTGGTGCTCGTGTTCATGATGATCCCCATGTTTACCGGATTCAGCGAGACGCTCCAGAAGATCAGCATGTTCTTCTTTACCGGGATCGCGTTCGACGCTATTTCAAACATCTCAAACGGGCTTCCCGCAGTGGATGTGAGAGGGATCGCCGTACTTGCGGCAGAGTTTATCCTGTCCGTGATACTTTTTCTCGTCCTTTACCGCAGGAACGGATTCGAGAGGTGAGTACATGGAAATTATTTTAAGCAACGCAAGCGACCGGCCGATCTACGAGCAGATCACTTCCCAGATCAAGGAAATGATCATGAAAGGAACTTTAAAGCCCGGCGAAGCCATGCCTTCCATGCGAAAGCTGGCGAAAGATCTCCACGTCAGCGTCATCACCACTCAGAGGGCCTACGACGACCTGGCACGGGACGGATTTATCGTCACGGTGCCGGCAAAAGGCACCTTTGTCTCCACACAGAACCAGGACTTCATAAAAGAGGAGAATCTGCGGCGGATCGAGAAACTGCTCTCGGACGCCGCCGCCCTCGGGCGCGAGAACGGACTGACTCTGGACGAACTGAAAGCGACGCTGGAAGTCGTGTATGAAGACGAATAAACATCTTAATACTTTCATAATAAAGGAGCAGCATTATGGAATATGCAATCGAAGTCAGAAATCTGACGAAACGTTACAAAGGCTTTTCTCTGGACGACATCTCGTTCGCACTGCCCCGGGGCACGGTCATGGGCCTGATCGGGGAGAACGGAGCCGGGAAATCCACACTCATCAACTCGATCCTCGGGATCCTGGACAGCGAATCCGACCTCACGGCGATGCTTGGGCTGGACATGAAGACTCACAGTAAGAAGATCAAGGAGGACATCGCCGTCATTTTCAACGACTCTCACTATGACGTCAACCTGACTCCGAAGATCATCGGGCACATCCTCTCCAAAGTATATAAGAACTGGGATGCTCCCCTCTTCCTGGAATATCTGGAACGATTCAGCCTGCCGGAGAAAAAGAAGATCAAAAAGCTCTCCACAGGTATGCGGGTAAAACTGGAGTTCGCCGCGGCATTGAGCCACCACCCGAAGCTCCTGATCCTGGACGAAGCCACAAGCGGGCTTGATCCTGTGTTCCGCGACGAGATCCTGGATATCTTAAGGGAGTTTACCGAAGACGAGGACCATGCGGTGCTCATGTCCTCCCACATCACAAGCGACCTCGACAAGATCGCCGACTATATCGCCTATCTCCATGATGGAAAGATGCAGTTTATCAAGACCTGCGACGAGATCCGCAGTGACTATGGCATCATCACCTGCGGACAGGAACTTTTCGACAGCTTAAGCCGGGACGACATCGTGGCGTACAAGAAAGAGCCCTACAGCTACCGCGTGCTTGTAAAAAACCGCGCAAAGCTGCGTCAGGTATTCCAGGATATCCCGATGGAGAACGCTTCCATCGAAGATATCATGCTATTCTATGTAAAAGGAGAAAAAATGAAATGAAAGGAATCATGCTCAAAGACTTATATGAGAATTTTTATATTAAGAAAAATCTTGCATCCTACATATTCGGAATACTGTTCGTCGGATTTGGAATAATATTTATTCATACAGACTTTGCTTTCGCACTTTATACGATGTTCCTGAGTGTCATATTCGGTTCGGCTCTGCTGGAAGCTTCTTATGAGCAGGATGAAAAAGCGAATTTTGGCAAACTTCAGATCACATTTCCTCTGACCAAGGCAGAAATCGTACTGTCAAAATACCTGCTGGCCCTTATATCTACCGGCATCTGCGTGCTGATCAGCCTGGTCTATGCGCTGGTCAACGTATATCTCTGGGATCTGGTCACGCTGACAGAGGCGCTCACGGTCTGGGGACTGAGTATCTGCGTATCTCTTGTCTTTACTTCAGTCGTATATATCTTCTACTTCCTGCTGGGGAAAAAGGTCGGTATGATCATATATGTAGTTACCGCCGGGATCCTGGGCGGTCTGTACGGAAGCTCTTCCATGCTCTTCGGGATAGACAGCTACACTTCAGTGGATATGACAGTCCTCTGCTTCCTCCTGCCGGCTTCTGCCGTGATCTTTGCACTGAGCTGTCTGCTGTCCATACAGATTTATAAAAAGAAATACTCATAAAAACCCTGCGGATATGGAAAACATCTTTTATCTCTCCATACCCGCAGGGTTTTCTTCCACTTTATATTCCCGTTTTTTACCGCTCCGGTCTGACATCGAATCCCGGCTAAACTTCCTCCTCCGGCAGGAGATTCTGCATGCTTTTCAGACTGATCGCCAGCGTCGAAGTATTGTGCAGGAGCGCCGACGTCGTCGGCTGGATCATCCCGCCCACGCCAAGAGCGATAAGTCCCGAATTGATGCCAACGATCCCTCTGTAATTACGGTGGATTCGTTTCATCATGGCATTGGCCAGTTTTTTGAGCGTTACGATCACGCGCAGGTCATCTGCCGCAATAGTGATATCCGCGATCTCCCGGGCGATCTCTGCCCCGTCGCTGATGGCAATACCTGCATCCGCAGCAGAGAGAGCCGGGGAATCGTTGATCCCGTCCCCGATCATGATGACTTTCCTGCCGGATGCTTTCTCCCGCTCTACGAACCGGGCCTTATCTTCCGGCAGGACTTCCGAGTAGTACTCATCCACGCCCACGCGTCTCGCGATGGACGCTGCCGTGCGCTCGCTGTCTCCTGTCATCATCACTACCTTTTTCAGTCCCTCTGCTTTCAGCAGCCTTACCATGTCCTCCGCCTCTTCCCTGAGCGGATCCTCGATGCAGATGACCGCCGTCAGCTCGCCGTTGATAGCGAGATACAGATGGGAATATTCCGGGGAAAGTGCGTCAAACTTCTCCCGCATCTCCGGGCGGACCGTACATGTTTCATCTTCAAAGACAAAATGGCTGCTGCCGATGACGACTTTCTTCTCTTCTATATAGGAAGAAATGCCGTGAGCCACTATATACTCCACTTTCGAGTGCATCTCTTCGTGGTAGAGCTTTCTCTTCTTCGCCGCGTCCACAACCGCTTTCGCCATCGAGTGAGGGAAGTGCTCTTCCAGACACGCCGCGATGCGGAGCGCTTCGTCTTCAGGATAGTCTCCGAAGACGACTACCTCTTTCACCGTCGGCTTTGCTTTTGTCAGCGTACCGGTCTTGTCAAATACGATTGTATCGGCCTCTGCCACTGCCTCCAGATATTTTCCGCCTTTCACTGTGATGCCGTGCTGACCGGCTTCCCGGATGGCAGAAAGCACTGCGATCGGCATGGCGAGCTTCAGCGCGCAGGAAAAGTCCACCATCAGAACAGAGAGCGCTTTCGTCGCGTTGCGGGTGACAAGGCCGACAATACCTGTGCCGAGAAGTGTATACGGCACCAGTTTATCCGCCAGATGTTCCGCCTTGCTCTCCAGTGCGGATTTCAGTTTCTCAGAGTCTTCGATCATAGTCACGATCTTCTCGAACCTTGTCGAACCGGATACCGCTTTCACAAAGATCTCAAGCTCTCCTTCTTCCAGGACGGTTCCCGCATAGACAGTTTTGCCTGTTTCTCTTCTTACCGGAAGCGACTCGCCGGTAAGCGACGCCTGGTTTACCATCCCCTCTCCGCCGGTCACTTCTCCGTCAAAGGGGATCACATTTCCCATGTGCACGACCACCGTATCACCCGGCCGGATATCCGATGCATTGACGAGCACTTCCTGCTCCTCTTTCTTAAGCCATACTTTCTTTACATTAAGAGACATGCTTCGTGCAAGATCCCCTACAGATTTTTTATGAGTCCACTCTTCAAGGAGCTCTCCTACTCCCAGCAGGAACATGACAGATCCCGCTGTGCTGAAGTCTCCCCGGATCACAGACACTCCGATCGCCGTCGCGTCGAGGACAGGCACCTCGATCTTCCGTCTTGCAAGGCACTTAAGTCCTTTCCATATATAGCGCAGCGCCTTGAACGTCAGCCATACCTTTCGGATCGGATACGGAACGATGAGCTTACTGCCGTAATGCAGGATCACCCTTGTGATCAACTGCTCCCGAAATGATGAATTCAGCTCTCTTCCGGAGCTTGACAGTACATTCTCAGGAACATCCGTATTCTCATAGCTGAAGCTCTTGAGCGCCGCGATCACCTCTTCGCGGTCCCCTGTGTAACAGATAACGGCGTCTGCGGTGCGCTCATATACCTTTGCATCTGTCACATATTCCTGTCTGCCGAGAAACCAGCAAAGAGTATCCGCCTGCGCACACGTCATTCTTCCCTGAACAACGTGAATACGCAGACGGCCTTTGATCTCATGCTTTATTATGAATTTCATAAGTCGTTATACAGTCTCTTTCCCGAGATCTTCCGCACCTTTGTCCTCTGCCCCGCTCTCGTCAGCCTGGACAGCCGCTTCTTCTTCCTCTGCTCTCTTCTCGTTGATCTGCTGAGCCTCTGCCAGGATATCCTCTGCATTCTCCTGTACGGTCGTAGCCGTCTTCATCACACAGTCCTTTGCGCGCAGAACGGCGGCCGTGCAGTTCGTATATACTTTCTTTGCGTCCTTGCTTGAGAGCACTTTCACTCCCGCTGTTCCAAACAGGACGCCTCCTGCAAATAATCCGATCTTTTTTAATGTAGAAACGCTTACCATGATAAAATACCTCCTGTCGTATGTTGTGATATTTACTGTTTGCTTATGTCTGCTCTGTTTCCTGAGATGATCCTGGATACTACTTGTGCTTATATCCTGTGTAAAATACCATCACAAAACAAACAACAGCAGCCCACGCCCAGAATCTGTGCTGTTTCACGGTTATATCACTTCCTTCTGTAAATAATATGTAAAACCTCCGGGTTCTGTCACAATCATAACAATCTTATTTTGGGCTAGTCAATTCTAACACCGTTTATCGAGAAATCTTATCGATTTTTATTTTTGCTATCTTCTGATCTTTCAGATAACCGCAGTGTCTGAGTCCCTCGCGTACCACGCTGTTCCATTTGCCCGGAGAGAGATGATACGTCGTGTCGTCGTCCAGCACGATCTCACATCCTTCCTCTCTGGCTTCCACATCGTCAGCATCGGGATACCCGACTTTGTACATATTCTTCCGGCTGATCGCCCCGATCTCCTCAAGTGCATTTACCATGCGGTAGACGGTCGCCACACCGATCTTCTCATCTTTTTGAGCCGCCTTGTAGTAGATTTCCTTACAGCTCGAACATTCATCCTCCAGGATGATATCTATGAGCATCCGGCGCTGCCTGGTGATGCGGCATCCATTTTCTTTGAGTTTTTCGATAATCTGTTCTTTCTTATTCACGGCTTCTCCTGACATCTTCCCACCATCTGTGTCCGGCTCTTTTCTCTGTCGGATCCGGCTGTCAGCTAATGCTGACTACCTGGAATCCTGCCTCCTCCACGGCGCGCCTGAGTTCATCTCTGTCGATCTTACGGTCGCAGGATACTTTCGCACTGCTGTCTTTCAGACTCACTTTTGCAGCGGCTCCGTCGACTGCATTGAGCGCTCTCGCCACACTGTTGACACAGTTCTGGCACTGCATTCCCGAAATCTTGATCGTATAGTGGCCAGTCGCCCGGCCCCGGAGTTTTTTCTCAGGCATCTTTTTGCTGCCGGGGCAGCTTCCGCCGGCCGGACAGCCGATGCACTTTACGCCGCTTCGTTTCGCTCTTACGATATATGCGACTGCTGCCCCGACCAGGGCCGCCAGGATAATGACTGCAATGATATCCGCCATAAGACCACCCCTTTCTGAAACTTAATTAATACGTATCTCATAAACTGCTTTTCATACAACGTCAAAAGGTGGACAAAGCAAGAGTCTCTGTCCACCGCTGATCACTGTGATTACCGATTTACGTATGCAGACTGTATTCTGCCGTAAATTCCTTATCCGACTTGCGTATCCGCCATATGATGATGGCTGCGAATACCAGGATCGCGATCAGGCCCGGAACAAATGCCGTTCCAGGAGCTCCTGTCGTGGCAAGAGTGCCGATCTGGTATACAAAGAACGCCACCGTATATCCGGTCGCAAGCTGCAGGCAGATGCCGCCTAACAGCCACTTGCCGCTCTTCATCTCAGAGTTCATCGCTCCAAGGGCCGCGAAGCACGGCGGTGTATACAGATTGAACATCAGGTATGCAAGAGCCGCAACCTTTGTAAGTCCCATAACCGTAGCGACTTCATTTCCACTTCCGATCAGTTCAAATTCATCTGTATCGATGAGGTTCGTAACTCCGTAAACGACTGCAAGTGTACCAACCACGTTTTCTTTTGCGATAAATCCTGTGATCGCCGCCGCTGCGAGCTGCCATACGCCAAATCCGAGCGGGATGAACAGGATCGCGAACGGATGTGCAATGCCTGCGAGGATGGAAGTTCCTTCCGCCCCTTCTTCCACAAGCTGGAACTGCCAGTTAAAGCTCTGCATGATCTGTACGACAGTGTTACACACAAGGATGATTGTTCCTGCTTTGATAATATACGCTTTACCGCGCTCCAGCATGGATACGCACGCTCTCTTCAGGCTTGGAAGTTTATACTCCGGAAGCTCGATGATGAAGAAAGATTTACGGTATTTCTGTCCTGTGATCCTCTTTACGAGCAGAGCTCCCAGAAGAACCAGCACGATACCCATCAGATACATGGTAGCCGATACCCACCACGCATCTGCAAAAAATGCTCCTGCAAACAGTGCGATAACAGGGATCTTGGCTCCACACGGCATGAACGGTGTGAGCATGGCAGTCGTCCTGCGCTCTCTCTCGTTGCGGATCGTACGGGAAGCCATAACGCCCGGGATCGCACAGCCTGTACCGATAACCATGGGGATCACGGATTTACCGGAAAGACCTACTCTCTTGAAGATCGGATCGAGCACGACTGTCGCACGCGCCATATAACCGCAGTCCTCGAGAAGAGCGATCAGGAAATACATGACCATTACCAGAGGCAGGAATCCGATGACTGCGCCGACGCCGCCGATGATGCCGTCAACAAGGAGCGCATACAGAAGCGGGTTCGCGTTCTCCATCAGTCCGCCTACCCATCCCTGGAAAGTCTCGATCCATGCAACCAGCCAGTCGGCGATCCATGTTCCCACTGTAGTCTGGGATATGTAGAATACAAGGAAGATCACGAGCGCGAAGATCGGAATACCGATAATCTTATGCGTAATAACAGCGTCGATCTTGTCCTGTACATTCTTATCTTTTGTAAAGACTTTTCTCTTTTCCACCTGTTTTACAATGCCGTTGACAAACTCAAAACGCTTTCTGTCGGCTGCTTCAACCGCATTCTTATCGTGCAGGTCGATATCCTCCTGGACATAAGGAGCTTTCTGGCTCTGCCCTTTTATGGAAGTCGCCGCAGCGACAGCCGCTTTTAACCCTTCATGCCCCGAAGACGTAGAGATCGTCTTGACAACCGGGCAGCCCAGCTTCTCGGAGAGAAGTTTTTCATCGATCTTTGTCTGTTTCTTCTCTGTGATATCGCTTTTATTCAGAGCTACCACCACCGGTACGCCCAGCTCCAGAAGCTGCGTTGTGAAAAACAGACTCCTGCTTAAGTTCGTAGCGTCCACAATGTTGATGATCACGTCCGGATTTTCATTTTTTACGTAGCTGCTGGTGATGCTCTCTTCGGAAGTAAAGGGAGACATGGAGTAAGCCCCCGGCAGGTCCACTGCCACCAGTTCCTCTGCCCCGTCATAATAAGCCTTTTTTATCAGGCTTTCCTTTCGCTCTACCGTAACGCCGGCCCAGTTGCCAACGCGCTCGTTCCTTCCCGTCAACGCGTTATACATGGTCGTCTTGCCGCTGTTAGGATTTCCTGCAAACGCAATTCTCATTTCACAATCCTCCTCTTTCATCCTAATTAGAATAGACTAACCTTTGTGTAAAAAAATAGCAGACAATCGCTGGCTATTTTTCTCTGTGTTTTATATCGAAATAGCTTTCGCCAGATCAATGTCGATGTTGTACCTTCCATCCTTGATGGATACCACACAACCGCCCCTCACACGGGAGACTACCGTGATCGGTTCTCCGCTGTAACAGCCCAGCGAAAACAGGAACGATTCCATCTCTTCATCATCTGTCAAAATGTCCTTGATGATATACTCTCTGCCCTCTTCAGCATCTAACACGTTCATTCTCTGATCCTCTCCATCACTTTATCTTATTTCTGGCGTATCCAGATATACCAGTTCGATCACTTCCTCTAACATATGATAGTTTAAACTAACATACAATATTTGTCAATCCCCTTTGATAAAATTCCCTCAATAGTTCAGCCATCTGACTCTCTTTTTACTTTATTAATTAAAGTTTGCCGTCCCTGACCGGATATGGTATACTTAGGAAAGTATTTGAATAACTGGAACGAGGTGAAATCTATGCACGGAAATGAATCTGCTGAAAATTATCTGGAAACGATCCTGATCTTAAGCCGGCGCCTCCCTGTAGTTCGTTCTGTAGATGTTGCGACGGAACTGGACTTCAAGAAATCAAGCGTCAGCGTTGCTATGAAAAAATTAAGAGAGAGCGGACATATCGTTGTCTCGCCCGAAGGATATATCACTCTCACCGAGGCCGGCCGTGAGATCGCAGACTGTATCTATGAACGGCACACCCTCCTCTCCTCCTGGCTCCAGCGGCTCGGCGTCGATCCCAGGATTGCTGTGGAAGATGCATGCAGGATCGAGCATGTCATCAGCGCGGAGAGTTTTGAAGCGATAAAAAATCATATACAATAAAGTTGGACAGGCTGCCTCACCAGACGATGACGGCAGCCTGTTTTCTGTTCAGTCTCTGATCTGAGAGAGCACTTCTTTCAGCTCGTCCGCCGATCTTTTCAGCTTTTCTTCCTCTTCCTCGCTCAGATTGATCTCCAGCACCTGCTCAGCCCCTTTATTTCCTATGATGGTGGGGATGCTCAGGCACAGCCCGCTCAGTCCGTATTCACCGTTCAGGGAGACTGATACAGGTACTACTGTATGGCTGTCTCTGACGATCGCCTCCGCGATCCTGGAGGCCGCCATGCCGATCCCGTAGTATGTGGCGCCTTTTCTCTCTATGATCTCATAGGCGCTGTCCCGTACCGCGTGATAGATCTCGTCCATCTCCGCTGAAAAATCATCGAAGCCGCGCAGTCTGGCAAAGTCTCTGATCCCTATCCCGTATACATTCGCGCAGCTCCACACAGCCAGCTCGCTGTCGCCGTGCTCTCCCGCGATGAACGCATGTACGTTCCTGCTGTCTACATCCAGTTTCTGACTGAGAAGATATTTCAGTCTCGCCGTATCGAGCACAGTGCCTGAGCCGATCACCCGTTCTTTCGGGAAGCCGGACTCCTGAAAGGCAACCTGCGTGAGGATATCCACCGGATTCGACACAACGAGGAGGATCCCCTCGCATTTCACACGCTTGATCTCACTGATGATGGATCTCATGATCCTTGAATTCTTCTGGACGAGATCCAGCCTCGTCTCTCCGGGCTTCTGGTTTGCTCCCGCCGTGATGATGACGACCGAGGCGTCCGCGATGTCCTCATAGCTTCCCGCCGTGATATCCATGGAATGTGCGAACGGCAGCCCGTGACTGATGTCCATCGCCTCTCCCTCTTCTTTCGCCTGTACTGCATCGATGAGTACAAGCTCTGAAAATGTCCCTTTCTGCATCAGTGTATAAGCGATCGTCGATCCTACGAATCCGCACCCGATCACTGCCGCTTTCTGTATGTTTATCATTTTTGTTTTCCTCCTTTTTCCATATTGATATTCTCCTCATATTATTCTTCTGCACTTAATCCTAGTAATTTACTAGGAATTATTTACAGGTTTATTATATAATATTTCCCGGAAAAATCAATAGGAGGCGCGGTATTTTTTTCCATTCATGAAAATGAGAAAAGACGTCGGGAGAAATATTGGAATAGAAACGCAGCATAAAGAAAAATTTTACTTTATATGTAAATTCGATTATAATAGAGAAAACTGCTGTAGCTCAACTAATAAAACCAGGTAAGGCGGTGATGCAATGGCACGAGTTGTTGGAATTGGTTTACAGGATTTTTCAAAAATCCAGTATGAGAATGTTTTCTATGTAGATAAAACGAGATTTATTAAAGAATGGTGGGACTCGAAAGACGAGGTTACACTGATTACCAGACCGAGACGTTTTGGAAAGACCCTTACTATGAGTATGGTTGAACAGTTTTTCTCTGTTGAATACGCAGAAAATAAGTGTTTCCAGAATATGGACATATGGAAAGAACAGAAATATCGGGAACTGCAGGGAACATATCCCGTTATTTCACTTACATTCTCTTCTATTAAAGAAAGAAATTATCAGGAAAAAAAAAAAAAAATTTGTGCAACAATTCAAATGTTGTATCAAAAGTACCGGTTCCTTATAGACGAAGAAGTTTTAAGCAGGCAGGAAAAAGAAGAGTTTCTGAGGTTTTCTGCTGATACACCGGAGTATGAGGCTTCCCTGACGTTAAAAAAACTGTCGGCTTATTTAAATCGATATTATGGGAAAAATGTGATAATTTTACTGGATGAATATGATACGCCTATGCAGGAGGCCTATGTAAAAGGATATTGGCAGGATCTGGCAGACTTTATCAGAAATCTGTTAAATGTAACCTTTAAAGATAATCCATATTTGGCCAGAGGTATTATGACAGGTATTACCAGAATCAGCAAAGAATCTATTTTCTCAGATTTGAATCATTTGAAAATCGTAACAGCTACGTCGAATAAATATGCGGATTGTTTTGGTTTTACTAAGGAAGAAGTTTTAAATTCATTAAAAGAATATGGGCTTGAGGATCGAAAAGATGAAGTGAAAAAATGGTATAACGGCTTCTGTTTTGGAAATACGAAAGATATTTATAATCCATGGTCTATTCTTAATTATCTGGATAATCGGGCTGCCGCGCCTTATTGGGTAAATACCAGCAGCAACCATTTGATCGGAAAACTCCTGCAGGAAGGAAATAAACAGGTTAAGGAGTCTTTTGAGAAATTACTTCGCAGAGAATGTATATATACAGAAATTGATGAGCAGATTGTATATGATCAGTTAGATATTGATGAAAATGCTATTTGGAGTTTGATGCTGGCGAGCGGCTATTTAAAAATCAATAATAGTAGGGTTAAGGAGACAAGCGATGAATGGGATCAGGTTTATGAATTGAGCGTTACGAACTTTGAAGTGCTGGTTATGCTGAAAAAACTGGTGCGCAGTTGGTTTTCTCCTTCAGCTTCAAATTATAATGAGTTTATTAAAGCATTGCTGCAAGATGACATTAAAGCTATGAACCTATATATGAACCGCATTGCTCTATCTGTGTTCAGCTTCTTTGACACTGGGAAAAAACCATCTGAGGCAACAGAACCAGAGCGTTTTTATCATGGATTCGTGCTGGGACTTATAGTTGATCTTGAGGAACGCTATCGTATAA
>CALWAR010000051.1 GCA_944375765.1 uncultured Mediterraneibacter sp.
CGAGCCCATCCTTGTAGAGGGTAAGGCGATCAAGCTGCATCCCCTCGTATGTACTGCTTACAATGCGGACTTCGACGGAGACCAGATGGCGGTCCACGTACCGCTGTCTGTCGAAGCGCAGGCTGAGTGCCGGTTCCTGCTCCTGTCTCCGAACAACCTGCTGAAACCGTCGGACGGAGGCCCGGTGGCCGTGCCGTCTCAGGATATGGTGCTCGGGATCTACTACCTGACACAGGTGAGACCGGGAGTCAGGGGCGAGGGCATGTCTTTCCGCAGCGTGAGCGAGGCGATCCTTGCTTACGAGAACGGCTATATCACGCTCCACTCAAAGATCAGGGTGCGTGTATCAAAGACGATGCCGGACGGAACCGTGAAGTCAGGAACGATCGACGCCACGCTCGGACGTCTTCTGTTCAATGAGATCATCCCGCAGGATCTCGGATTTGTAGACAGGGATATCCCGGGAAATGAGCTTCTCATGGAGATTGATTTCCATGTGGGCAAGAAGCAGCTAAAGCAGATCCTTGAAAAAGTCATCAATACGCACGGAGCTACGCAGACAGCGGAAGTGCTCGACGATGTGAAATCCATCGGATACAAATACTCCACAAGAGCGGCGATGACGGTTTCTATTTCAGATATGACCGTGCCGCCGGAGAAACCGGAGATGATAGAAAAAGCGCAGAATATCGTGGATCAGATCACGAAGAACTACAAGCGTGGTCTTATCACAGAGGAAGAGCGTTACAAAGAAGTCGTGGAGACATGGAAAGCGACGGACGATAAACTGACTGACGCCCTGCTCTCCGGTCTCGATGAATACAACAATATCTTCATGATGGCAGACTCCGGCGCCCGTGGTTCCGATAAGCAGATCAAGCAGCTTGCAGGTATGCGTGGTCTTATGGCTGATACGACAGGACGTACCATCGAGCTGCCGATCAAGTCCAACTTCCGCGAAGGTCTGGACGTGCTGGAATACTTCATGTCCGCTCACGGCGCCCGTAAAGGTCTGTCCGATACGGCGCTGCGTACGGCCGATTCCGGTTATCTGACAAGACGTCTGGTAGACGTGTCACAGCAGCTCATCATCCATGACTCTGACTGCGTAGAGCCGGGCGAAGAGCTCCCGGGCATGTACGTATATTCATTTACCGACGGCAACGAGGAGATCGAGAGTCTCCAGGACCGTATCACAGGACGTTTCGCCTGCGAGGAGATCAAAGACAAAGACGGAAATGTGATCGTGAAGAAAAACCACATGATCACGCCGCGCCGCGCAGAGCGCGTGATCAAAAATGGCGTGGACGAGAGCGGAAACGCGATCAGCAAGGTCAAGATCCGCACGATCCTTACGTGTAAGTGCAAAGACGGCGTGTGCGCGAAATGCTATGGCGCCAACATGGCGACCGGAGAAGTCGTGCAGGTCGGAGAGGCAGTCGGTATCGTGGCTGCACAGTCTATCGGAGAGCCGGGTACGCAGCTTACCATGCGTACGTTCCATGCCGGCGGTATTGCCGGCGATGATATCACACAGGGTCTTCCCCGTGTCGAGGAGCTCTTTGAGGCGAGAAAACCGAAAGGACTTGCGATCATCACCGAGTTTGCCGGAAAAGCGACGATCAGCGACACGAAGAAGAAACGCGAGGTCATCGTAACAAATGACGAGACAGGCGAATCGAAAGCTTACCTTATCCCGTACGGGTCACGCATCAAGATCCAGGACGGCGATGTACTTGAAGCCGGCGACGAGCTCACGGAAGGTAGTGTAAACCCGCACGATATCCTGAAGATCAAAGGGCTGCGTGCAGCGCAGGACTATATGCTCCGCGAGGTGCAGAGAGTATACCGTCTGCAGGGCGTTGATATTAACGATAAGCATATCGAGGTCATAGTTCGCCAGATGCTTAAGAAAGTCCGCGTGGAGGAAAAAGGCGATTCTGAATTCCTTCCGGGCATCATGGTGGACGTCCTTGAGTTTGAGGATGTGAACAGCCGCCTTGAGGAAGAGGGAAAAGCGCCTGCTGTCGGCGAGCAGATCATGCTCGGTATCACAAAGGCGTCCCTTGCGACAGACTCATTCCTGTCTGCGGCATCTTTCCAGGAGACGACGAAAGTCCTGACAGAAGCTGCGATTAAAGGAAAAGTCGACCATCTTTCAGGCCTGAAAGAAAATGTCATCATCGGTAAGCACATCCCGGCCGGAACAGGTATGAAGAAGTACCGCGATGTGGCCATGAATACAGACATCCACATGGAGCAGGAGCTGAATCTGGACGATGAGCTTGAGATTGATCTCGAGGGAGATGCGGCAGAAGAAGAGCCGGACACAGAAACCGGCGAGGCTGCTGAAGATCTCGAAAGTCTGATGGCAGAAGAAACAGATACTCATGCTGAATCCGAAGAGGATATACCGGTATTACCGGGTTAAATGATATGATAAAAAGAGGTGATCGGATCGTTTCGGAAAGAAAAGGTCTGATCACCTCTTTGTTATTATTGCAGCTTTATTCCGCCTCGTCCTCAGCCATTCGATATCCAACACCTACTTCTGTAAAGATATATTTTGGCTGTGCCGGATCGTCTTCGATCTTGCGCCTGATATTCGCCATGTTCACGCGCAGGATCTTGTTGTCTCCATCCGCATAAGGCCCCCAGACATTGGAGAGGAGCGCGGCATATGTGATCACCTTGCCTGAGTTCTGTGCAAGATATGCAACAATCTTATACTCGATCGGCGTCAGATGGATCTCCTCGTCATTTACTTTGAGCAGGCGTCTGGAAAAATCCAGCGTCATGCCGTCATGCTTATATGGACGGATATAGAGAGCGCTGTCTGTCCGCAGCCGGTTACTGTGCCGGAGCGAAGCGCGGATGCGCGCCAGGAGCTCCGACGTGCCGAAAGGCTTCGTGATATAGTCGTCGGCTCCGAGATCCAGGGACAGCACCTTTTCACGCTCTGCTGTCCGGGCGGAGATGACGATGATAGGCGTGCTGCTCCACGTTCTGACTTCTCTGATGACGTTATCTCCGTCCATATCAGGCAAACCGAGATCCAGCAGGATAATGTCGGGACACTGGGAACGTATCAGTTCAAGTCCCTGAGCGCCGGTGTCGGCACAGAGGACACGGTATTCATGGCGTCTGAGGACTTTCCCCATAAAAGTCTGTATATTTTTTTCGTCTTCTATAATAAGGACGGAACATTTAGACATTGTCATACTTCTCCTTTTCTTTTGGAAGTGTAAAAACGAATTCTGCTCCATGCGAATGGTTGGAGGCAGTTATCCGGCCGTCATGAGCCTGAATAATCGTCTTGCATATAGAGAGCCCGATGCCGATTCCCTTATGTCCGTCGGAAGTCTCGGACATCGTTTGCTGCCCTTCAAAAATATAAGGAAGCTGCTTTTCGCTGATGCCTTTGCCGTGGTCGCGCACTGCGAAAGATATGAACTCAGGCTCATCCCTGATGATAAGATCAATAGGCTCCCTGCTTCCGGAATGAAGATAGGCATTCTCCATCAGGTTGATGAGTACCTGCTCGATCAGCGTCGGATCCATGGAGAGCATGAGAAAATCATTCGGCATATCTACCCGGATATGTATATCCGGCAGTCTTTTGCGCAGACGCTGTATCGCTTCTGACACGACCTCTTCTACGATCTCGGGAGATTTTTTAACTTTGTCAGTATCGTTATCCTTGATCCGTGTGACAGTGAGGAGATTTTCCACCATGTTAAGGAGCCACTGCGAGTCTTCCTTAATGTTGGCCACAAGTTCTGTCCGTTCTGTTTCTGAGAGCCCGGAAGAGTTCTCCAGATAGGATGAGGAAGAACCGATGATGCTCGTCAGAGGAGTGCGCAGATCATGGGACACGGCTCTTAAGAGATTTGCACGCAGTTTCTCCCTGTCAGCCTCTGCCAGTTCCTTTTCCCGCTCGGCGATGGCCTGACGCTGCCTTTTCAGCGCTGTGGTCGTAGTGCTTGTTATCATCGAGATCGCAAGCATCCCGATAAAGGTGAGCGGATACCCGTCCAGGAAGAAATTGATCCTGAAGTACGGATAGGAGAAAAAGTAATTAACCGCGATCACGCAGAACAGCGAGGCGATGATCCCGAACAGATAGCCTGAGGTGTGCAGCGCAGTCAGGATCAGGGCCAGCGTGTAGACGATCGTTATGTTGGCTACATTTTTATTGCCGAAGTAGAAAAATCCAAAGGATATGGCGGTGGCTGCCGCCAGCATAAATACGGTAAAAGCAGTTTCGGATATCAGTTGTCTGTTCATAGTCTTACGATAGTCAGAGCGCGCTGGTATGAAGCGCGCTCTGATATAGAGTATTCGGGAGAGGAGATCATATCGCCTCGCCGTTTTTATATTTACGGAGTATGTTTTGTATCCTCTCATTCGGACTCAGGATGGAACTGATCGAGCCGTCATGGTTCAGCGTATCAATGATGAGAGCGATATACTTGCTCATGTCACAGTTGATGTAGTAAGGTTTGGAGAGCAGTTCCGGAGTCTGGTAGATCAGGTTGGTCGTCAGTATCCCGGTGACGATGCCCTCCCTGTAGGCTTTATCGAATTTTTCCATACCGTTTGTAAATAGGCCGAAAGTAGCTGCGGCAAATATGCGGCGGGCTTTTCTCCGCTTCAGCTCAGTCGCCACATCGATGATGCTGTCGCCCGATGAGATCATGTCGTCGATGATGATGACGTCCTTTCCCTCTACAGAACTGCCGAGGAACTCATGAGCCACGATCGGATTGCGCCCGTTCTCGATCCTTGTATAATCACGGCGCTTGTAGAACATGCCCATGTCCAGACCGAGTACATTGGCAAGGTATACGGCGCGGTTTGTGCCGCCCTCGTCCGGGCTGATCGCCATCATGTGGTCGCTGTCTATCCTGAGATCTTTCACTGTGCGAAGGAGTCCTTTGATAAACTGATACGTAGGAGACACAGTCTCAAAACCGCTTAAAGGTATCGCGTTCTGCACTCTCGGATCGTGGGCGTCAAAAGTAATGATATTCTCAACGCCCATGCGCACAAGCTCCTGAAGCGCGAGAGCGCAGTCGAGCGACTCGCGGGAATTCCTCTTGTGCTGGCGGCTTTCATAGAGAAAAGGCATGATGACACTGATGCGCCGTCCCTTTCCGCCGATCGCCGCAATGATCCTTTTCAGGTTCTGGAAATGATCGTCCGGCGACATATGGTTGGTCTTGCCGCTCAGCGAGTAGGTGACGCTGTAGTTGCATACATCCACCATAAGGTAAAGATCCATGCCGCGGACAGATTCCCCGATAATGCCCTTGGCCTCACCCGAACCGAAACGCGGCACTTTCGCGTTTACGAGGTAGGTGTCTTTCTCGTAGCCGGAAAAAGCAACGTCATCGCGGTATTCGTGCGCACTTTCATGACGCCATTTTACCAGATAATCATTCACTTTTTCACCAAGGCCCTCGCATCCGGTCAGCGGGATGAGACCGAGACTTCCGACGGGGATATTCTCCAAGATTCGTTCTGTTCGACGTAACATCAATGTTCCTCCCTGTGTTTTAACTTTTTCTTGATACGTATATCATCACCGATAATCTTCAACAGTGCATAACTGCTCGTGATCCTGGAAAACGACCGCTCTGTATACAGATCGGCGAGCGACTCCAGGGAAAGATTTGTTGAGATGATCGTTGATCTCCTGTGAATAAGCCGTTCGTTGATGCATGTGAAAAACTGAGCCGCGATAAAGGCGTTCGTGTATTCGCTCCCCAGATCGTCGATGATGAGGAGATCACAGTTATAAATGTACTCGGCCATATTTTTGGCGTCTGTGTCGTTTTTGTCAAATTTCGTCTGCGCCAGGGTGTTGAAAAGCTGAGGCGCAGAAAAATAGACCACGGAAAACTCGCGATTCATGATCTCACGGGCGATGCATGTGGAAAGAAAAGTTTTTCCTACGCCCACGCTCCCGTAGAAGAACAGATTCCGGAATTCCTCTCCGAAAGTATCGATGAACCGGCGGCAGATCTTCAGTGTGTCTTCCATCATAGCCCGGGCGGAACGCCCGGTCGTCTTATCATAAAGTGATGCTGGATAAAAATCAAGATCAAAATGATCAAAGTCGGCTTCTGTCGGAAACTCCTTAATATTGGACTGATTGTACAGAAGCTGTATGACCGCCTGTCTGAAGCAATGGCATTTCTCAGAGCCGATATACCCGGTATCCTTACAGTCCGGACAGTCATAGACAGGCTCCAGATAGTCCGCAGGGTATCCGGCGGAAGTAAGGAGGCCCTTTTTACTGCTCCGGAGGATATCCAGCTCTTCTTTCAGAGAAGAAAGAGCGCGCTCGTCTCCGTTCAGCAGCTTTTTGCCGTACTGCACTGACAGGATGGAGATAGAGTCGTCAAGAGATTTATATTCGGGCAGCCGTTCATAAATCTCTTTATAACGGGCAGTCTGTATATCGTGATTCTTCAGACGGGTCCGTTCATATTTTCGCATGATCGCGTAATACTGTGAATTTTTAAGTGCCATGGAACTGCTCCTTTTAATTACTGTTCAGCAACTGCTCTTCGAGAGAGTCCATATCATAGCTGCGACGCTCAAAATTGTTGAGATTCCTGGAGGCAGCCCTGGGCTTCCTACCTGCTCTCCCCGCAGAGAGCTCTTTCTGGCGCTCCTCGTCAAGATGAGCGATATCCTTGAGATGGCGGATGCCGTTGTCGTGCCATCTGGTCAGTATAGAATCTGCATATTCAAAGCTGGGCTGATGCGTCGCGCTGATCGTGCGCCGGCATGCCTCCTCAATGATATCGGATGAAAACCCGTATTCCTCAGACCATTTCTTTATAAAGACAAGTTCTGAGGACGCAGGGCCCCGGTTCTTGATACCGAAAGCGTTAAGGACTGTGTAGCAGCTCCGGCTGTAGAGCGCGGACTGCTCCTTTGCCTGAGCGACAGTCTCTACCCCTGCTTCTGACCATGAGAATGCCACTTTCTGGATATAATGCATACTTTTATGTCCGTTTTCCACACAAGACTCAAGCAGATACTCGATCAGATCTGCCGACATGTGGAGCGTATCATAGAAATAAGTGATCGTCTCCATCTCTGTGTGGGTAAGTGTCTTTCCGAGATACTGCTCCGCGATGAAAAGCAAGGACTTGATCTCTTTCTGCGCGCGGAAAGTATCAATGGGGACCGCCTTGTTCCCGGAGGACTCCTGTACCTGCGTTCCTTTAGAGCCGGCCAGGTCGCTTTTGCCAGGCATTGCTGTCTTCTGCAGTTCAAGGCCTGTGATCCGTCCGTCGGCATCGCGCTCGACGCGGAGAAGATCAGCTTTCTCCCAGTAGCGGAATGCGCGCAGGACATCCTTTTCTGTATTGTTGAGACAGTCCGCGATCGTGGAGATCGTGATAGAAGAGCACGGATCGTCAAGATGGCGGAGGAGGAAAAGATAGACCTTTACAAATTCTCCGTTCGCATCGACCATGTAGTTGTCTATGAAATCATTCGGAAGTATAGTTGCGTTCGTCTGATATTTGTTTTTTAACGTCAATGTTTTCATAATCCTCTTGTCCCACTTTCCTATATGTCTCGATGTACCTGCCTTTTATGGCATCCTAAAAGTGTAAAATGGAAAGCAGACCGGAACGATCCGCTTTCCCTGCGTAACTAATATATCATTTTCAGGACAGGTTAAAAAGGTTTTTTTCGTGGGTAAGTCGCTGTTTTTTGTAGATAACTCTGTGCAGAAAGTGTGGATAACTCCTGCACCGCCGATAAATACGCCGTTTATCTGCCTGCGCAGACCTGGCAGTGAATCCTAACGGAGAAGATCTTCGCCGATCCTGACGACGTCCCCTGCGCCCATGGTAAGGAGAAGATCCCCGGGCCTGCAGTTTTCCCTCAGGAAATCCTCGATCTGGCTGAAACTCGGGAAATAGTGCGTATCCGTACCAAGCTTTCTTACTTCCCCGGCGAGATCCTCAGATGAGACGCCGAGCGTATCAGTCTCACGTGCGGCATAAATATCGGCCAGGACAAGGTGATCCGCATGAGAGAGCGCCTCGGCGAACTCATGGAAGAACGCTTTGGTCCTTGTGTATGTGTGCGGCTGGAAGACGCACCACACTTTATCGTGAGGATAGTGCCTGGCGGCTTTCAGCGTGGCTTCGATCTCCGTGGGATGGTGCGCGTAGTCATCAACGATCGTCACGCCACCGGTCTCCCCCTTGTACTCGAACCGCCGGTCTGTTCCCGAAAAGGAGAGGAGCCCCTTTTTGATGACGTCCATCGGGATATCGAGAAGCTCCGCCACTGCGACTGCAGAGAGCGCGTTGGATACATTGTGATCGCCTGTCACGGAAAGGACGATGCGGCCGGCGTACGTTCCATGTCTGAAAAGATCGAAAGACGCATGGCCTTTCTGATCATATATGATATTGCCGGCGCTGTAATCAAGGCCGGCAGACGACCCGTAGGTCACTACACTGCAGGACAGTCCCTGGCAGAGATCCTCATAGTCGTCGATCTCTCCGTTGATGACAAGAGCGCCGTCCTCAGGCAGCAGCGCGGCAAACTGACGGAACGAATGACGGATGTCCTCAAGATCTTTGAAAAAATCCAGATGATCCGCTTCGATGTTCAGGATCACGCTGATCTTAGGATAGAAATTAAGAAAGCTGTTCGTATATTCACATGCTTCCGTAATGAAAGTCTCTGAACTGCCGACACGGATATTGCCTCCGATAGCTTTCAGGATGCCTCCCACGGAGATGGTCGGATCCAGATCAGCTTCGAGCAGGATGTGAGAGATCATGGAAGTGGTGGTCGTCTTCCCATGCGTCCCCGATACGGCGATCGGCGTATCGTAATTCTTCATAAGCTGCCCTAACAGCTCGGCGCGCGTGAGCATAGGGATCTTCTGGGCTACCGCCTCGATCAGTTCAGGATTCGTCTTGCTGATTGCCGCCGTGTACACCACGCAGTCGATATCGGAGGTGATATTTTCAGCATTCTGTCCGTAAACGATATGAGCTCCTTCACTCTCAAGCTTCTTTGTAAGGGGAGATTCTTTAGAGTCAGAGCCGGACACTGTGAATCCCTCTTTAAGAAGGATCTCGGCGAGACCGCTCATGCTTATTCCCCCGATGCCGATAAAATGAATGTGGATCGGTTTCTTAAAATCAATCTTATACATAGGTGTTCCTCTTCTACTTCAAAAATTTATGATAACTGTCATAAAATACCTCAGCCTACTATATTATACTATATATGAAAAAAAATTAAAGGAGTTCTTTTTGTGCGAAATCAATAAAAAGTTGAAAAAAATTAAGAAAAAATTGTAAATAATTATTCTCTAAACACAAATCTATGGTATAATAAACGCATATAACCAGAAATGAGGTGACGCAATGTTTAAAAAGGAAATGATTGCCATGCTGTTGGCGGGCGGACAAGGCAGTCGACTCGGTGTCCTGACGGCAAAAGTCGCTAAACCTGCGGTGGCTTTTGGCGGGAAGTACAGGATCATTGATTTTCCGCTGAGTAACTGTATCAATTCGGGAATCGATACAGTGGGTGTGCTGACACAATATCAGCCGCTTAGGCTGAACACGCATATAGGTATCGGTATACCGTGGGATCTGGACCGCAATGTGGGAGGAGTATCCATCCTGCCGCCGTATGAGAAGAGTTCAAACAGCGAGTGGTACACAGGTACGGCGAACGCGATCTATCAGAACCTGAATTATATGGAAACATACAATCCTGATTATGTACTGATCCTCTCAGGAGATCATATTTATAAGATGGACTACGAGGTGATGCTGGATTTTCACAAGGCGAACAAGGCGGATGTGACGATCGCCGCGATGCCGGTGCCGATCGAGGAGGCAAGCAGGTTTGGCATTGTAGTGACGGACAGCGACAGCCGGATCCAGGAGTTTGAGGAGAAGCCGGAAGAGCCGAGCAGCAATCTTGCCTCCATGGGCATCTACATCTTCAGCTGGCCGGTGCTCAGAGAAGCGCTCATCAAGCTGAAAGATCAGCCGAACTGCGATTTCGGCAAACATATCATCCCCTATTGTCACGAAAAAGGGGACAGGCTTTTTGCTTATGAATACAACGGATACTGGAAAGACGTAGGCACGCTGAGTTCCTACTGGGAAGCGAACATGGAACTGATCGATATTATCCCGGAATTCAATCTGTACGAAGAGTTCTGGAAGATCTACACAAACAGCGCGAATATCCCACCTCAGTATATCGCGGAGCAGGGTGTGGCAGATCGATGCATCATCAGTAACGGTTCCGAGATCTACGGAGAAGTGCACAGCTCGGTCCTGGGCGGCAGCGTGACGATCGGAAAGGGCAGCGTGGTGCGCGATTCCATCATCATGCAGGGCGTAACGATCGGAGAGAACTGCGTGATAGAAAAAGCGATCATCGCTGAGGACACAGTGATCGGTGATAACGTACTGATCGGCATCGGCAGCGAAGCGCAGAACAGATCGAAACCGAATATCTACAGCGGCGGTCTGGCGACGATCGGGGAGAATTCCGTGATCCCGTCGGGAGTGCAGATCGGAAAGAATACAGCCATAAGCGGCGTGACTGTCGCAGAGGATTACGTCGGCGGAGTGCTGGAGAGCGGAGAAACGTTGATAAAGGCAGGTGACAGAGTATGAGAGCAGTAGGGATCATTTTAGCAGGCGGCAACAGCAGGAAAATGCACGAACTGACTGCAAAGCGCGCCGTTGCGGCAATGCCAGTGGCAGGCAGCTACCGGGCTATAGATTTTGCGCTGAGCAACATGACGAATTCTCATATTCAGAAAGTCGCAGTGCTGACACAGTATAATGCAAGATCGCTGAACGAACATCTCAATTCTTCCAAGTGGTGGGATTTCGGGAGAAAACAGGGCGGACTGTTCGTATTTACCCCTACGATTACCGCAGACAACGGGTACTGGTACAGGGGGACGGCGGACGCGATCTACCAGAATCTGGATTTTCTCAGAAGATGTCATGAGCCATACGTGATCATCACATCAGGCGACGCGGTGTACAAGCTGGATTACAACAAAGTGCTTGAATACCACATCGCAAAGAAAGCAGATATCACGGTTGTGTGCAAAGAACTCAGTCCGGATGAAGACGCTACGAGGTTCGGCACGATACGCATGAACGAGTCGTGCAGGATAGAAGAATTTGAAGAGAAACCGATGGTTGCCAATTCACATACCGTATCCACCGGGATATATGTCATCCGCAGGAGACAGCTCATCGATCTCGTAGAGCACTGTGCGGAAGAGGAAAGGCACGATTTTGTAAACGATATCCTGATCCGGTATAAGAAGCTGAAGAAGATATACGGTTATAAGATAAACAGCTACTGGAGCAACATCTCGACAGTAGATGCATATTACCAGACGAACATGGATTTCCTGAAACCAGAAGTCCGCAGTTACTTTTTCAAAGAAGCTCCGGTCATTTTCTCAAAGGTCAGCGATCAGCCACCTGCAAAATACAATCCGGGCGCGGTCGTAAAAAACAGCCTTGTAGGGAGCGGGAGCATCATAAACGGAACGGTAGAAAATTCCGTGATCTTCAAAAAAGTATTTGTCGGCAATAACTGTGTGATAAAGAATTCCATTATTCTGAATGATGTATACCTTGGGGATAATACTTACATTGAGAACTGCATTGTTGAGAGTCGTGACACGATCAGGGCGAACACAAGGCACGTCGGGGAAAATGGTGTGAAAGTTGTAGTTGAAAAGAATGAACGATATGCATTATGACCTTGTGTAGGCAAAAGGACTGCAGGGCCGTAAGGGAGGAACTGAGACTGGACATTTGAGACATGACATATAAGATAGCAGGCCCCGCGCGTAATGCACCAGAGAAAGGAGACCTGGAGAGTATGCAGATCACAGATGTACGTGTACGTAAAGTTGCGAAAGAGGGAAAATTAAAAGCCGTGGTATCTATCACGATCGACGACGAGTTCGTTATTCATGATATCAAAGTGATAGAAGGAGAAAAAGGAATGTTCATCGCCATGCCGAGCAAAAAGGCTCTGGACGGAGAATATCGGGATATCGCACATCCGATCAATTCCGGCACAAGAGAGAGGATCCAGTCTACGATCCTCAGAAAATACGAAGAGTCTCTGGAAGAGGAAGAACCGGAAGCTGTGGGCGAGATGTAAGCAGTAAGGGCGAAGAAATCCGGATTCAGGACAGTGGGAAAAGTGAATATGGAAAAGGATAAGGGGCTGCCTCGGCAGCTCCTTTCGTGACTTTGCGCACATCAGGACGAAGGCCATACTTCCGGCAACTCAAACGCCATATCTTTCCCGGTAAGAGGATGCAGGAATTCCAGCCGGTAAGCGCAGAGCCTGAGAGGATCTGTGCCGTTTCTGTGCGCGGATCTCTTTCCGGCAGACCTCTCTTTGGCAGATCTCTCCCTGCCGGGGGTGCGCGATCCGTATTTCCTGTCGCCGACGAGCGGACAGCCAAGGTGCGCCATCTGCACCCGTATCTGGTGATGCCGTCCGGTATCGAGCTGTATCTCCACAAGGGAGGTAACAGGAGAGGAACTGTCACAGACCTCTTTCACCCGGTAATGGAGTCTGGCATGCTTTGCGCCGGGAGTGTCCTTTTCACAGACGCGGGAAGTGTTGGAACGTCCGTCTTTTACCAGATAGTTTTCCAGAGTACCCATGGACGGTTCCGGGATGCCGTTCACAACAGCGCGGTAATATTTGCCGAACCTGGAAGAAGTAAGCTGACGGTTCAGGTCTTTTGCGGCAGCAGGCGTTTTGGCGAATACGAGCAGCCCCTCTACGGGCTGGTCGAGACGGTGGATGACGGCAAGATAGGGCTCCCTGCCCCCGCCGCGATTTCTGAAAGTATCTGCCAGATAATTTTTCAGCAGACTTACTATATCAACTGCGCTGATCTTTGCACTCTGGACAGGGATGCCGGCAGGCTTGCGGCAGACGATGATCTGGCGGTCTTCATATATGATAAGTGAACGGATATCAGAATTCATGACAGGTTCCTTTCGGGATTTCTTGACTTTTATATGGTCAGACGATAAACTGATTATCATACAAAAGCATTTTACGGTCAAGTTTTTTAAGGAGGCATTTCATGATAAACAATGACTGGGAAAGATTCGGCGACGAGATACGCAGGACTATACAGGACGCAGTGGATACGAGAGATTTCAGCAGGCTGAACCAGACGGTGTCCGACACGGTCGGCAGGGCGATGGACACTGTGTCGCGCGGGTTAAGGAACGGGGGATGGTACAGAGAAGATCCATCGAGGCAGAAGATGAACGGGCAGGCGGGACGGCAGAACGGACAGGCGGAGCAGCCGGGACAGGACGGCGGCATGTACGGCTCCTCTGCGGGCAGCATGCCAGAGCAGAGGCAACAGAAGATCAGGCGCCCTCTGTATCTGAAAGGGACATCTACAAAGATCGGAGGCATTTTTCTTGCAGTTACAGGTTATGTCTTTACGGCCGGCTCTCTCCTTTTCCTGCTCTTTATGGGACTGGGCGCTGCGGCCACAGGCTGGAGTCTGGCGATGAAAGTGGGGATGACGGCATTTGGAGTGTTTGCCGCGGCGTTTGTCGTGATGGCGCTGGCGGGTACAAGTATGGTCTGTGCGGTCGGACGTTTCAGAAATTATGTAAAGATACTAAAAGACAGAGAATACTGCGATATAAAAGAACTGGCGCAGCGGACCGGACGGTCTGCGAAAGCGGTCGTGAAAGATCTGAAAAAGATGATACGCAAAGGCTGGTTCCGACAGGGGCATCTGGATGAAAAGGAAGCATGTCTCATGGTAAGCGATGACGCCTATCATCAGTATACAGAGCTGATGGAGCGGATGAAAAAAGAGAAAGCCGAGCGGGAAGCCGCTGCAAAAAGACAGCAGAAAGAATTCTCCGGACTTTCTCCGGAAGTGCAGAAAGTCATACAGGCAGGCGACGACTATGTCAGAAAGATACGGGAGGCGAACGACGCCATTCCGGGAGAGGAGATATCGGCCAAGATCTCCAGGATGGAGATGCTGGTGGACCGCATATTCGACCGTGTAGAGGAAAACCCTGGGTCCATCGACGACATCAGGAAACTGATGGATTACTATCTGCCGACAACGGTCAAACTCCTTGACGCATATGAAGAACTTGACGGACAGCCGGTCCAGGGAGAAAACATCATCTCATCGAAGCGGGAGATTGAGAAGACGATCGATACGCTGAACACGGCGTTTGAAAAACTTCTGGACGACTTGTTCCAGGACACAGCGTGGGACCTGTCCTCAGATATTTCCGTCCTTCAGATGATGCTGGCCCAGGAGGGGCTGACGGATGACGGGCTGAAAACGTCGGGAAAGAAATAGAACAAACCGGACAGAACCAGGACAGAAATCATGAAAAAGACAGGAAGAATGGAGGAAAACAGAAATGAGCAATGGATTTCAGGATATGAGCACAGCGCCGACACTGACGCTTGATCCGTTCCAGGCAGAGGAGCCGAAACAGCCCCCTGCGGAACAGAAAGAAGAAGCAGCGCTTGACGACAGCATCCTTACAGACGAAGAACGCAGGATGGTGGATTCTTTCGCACAGCAGATTGACCTGACGAATTCTGCGATGGTGCTCCAGTACGGGGCCGGGACGCAGAAGAAGATGGCGGATTTTTCGGAAGACGCTCTGGAAAATGTCAGATCGAAAGATCTCGGAGAAGTAGGAGACCTCCTGAGCGGAGTTGTAAAGGAATTAAAAGGATTCGACGAGGAAGAGGAGAAAGGGTTCCTGGGGATATTTAAGAAAGCGTCCAACAGGATCGCGTCCATGAAAGCGAAATACGCCAAAGCCGAGGCGAATGTCAACGAGATCGTAAAAGTCCTGGAGAAACATCAGGTACAGCTCATGAAAGACACGGCGCTGCTGGACAAGATGTATGAGCTGAACCTGACATATTTTAAAGAACTGTCCATGTACATCCTGGCAGGCAAGAAGAAGCTGGCACAGGTAAAGGAGACGCAGCTCAAAGAGCTGCTGGACAAAGCGAAACTCTCCGGACTTCCTGAGGACGCGCAGGCGGCCAAAGACCTGGACGCCATGTGCGGCAGATTTGAGAAAAAGATCCATGATCTGGAACTCACGAGGATGATATCGATCCAGACGGCTCCGCAGATCCGCCTTGTACAGAATAATGACACTCAGATGGTGGAGAAGATACAGTCTACCATCGTCAACACGATCCCGCTTTGGAAGAGCCAGATGCTGCTCGCCCTTGGAGTGGAACATTCCGCACAGGCGGCTGCGGCCCAGCGCGAGGTCACGGATATGACGAACGAACTGCTGAAGAAAAATGCCGAGAAGCTGAAGATGGCGACGATCGAGACAGCGAAAGAGTCTGAGAGAGGCATCGTAGATATGGAGACGCTCAAGGCGACGAATGAATCCCTGATCTCAACGCTGGATGAAGTCATGAACATCCAGCGCGAGGGAAGACAGAAACGGCAGGAGGCCGAGGAGGGGCTCCGCAGTATGGAGCAGGAGCTGAAAGCAAAACTGCTGGAGATACAGGGATAGGAAATGCAGGAACAGGAAAGGGAACAGGAAAGGGAACAGGGAGCGATATGCGGCCATATCGTTCCCTGTTCCTAATTGTTGACTGTATGATGGATCGGGGCAGAGTCGACAGTCAGAGGTTCAAACGCATAGCCCCTGCTCCGGTAATATTCTATGATAGCGGGGAGCGCTTCCACGGTCGTGTCCTTGGCGTCGGTATCGTGCATCAGGATATTGATATGCCTTGCATCGCATGACGTCGCGTTTTTTACGATTGTCTCCGCCGGGACGTTGTTTCCACCGGCATCTGTGGAATCACAGTTCCAGTCGAAATACTGATAGCCCTTTTCCACGACTTTTTCGGTGAGAAGAGTCATCAGCCCCGGAGAATACTTTGCGCTCACAGTATTGCTGGAACCGCCGGGGAAACGGATAATGTGGGATTCTTTCCCGGTGGTCTTCTTTACCATGTCCGATATCTTCTGAAGATCGGTGAAATACGTGTCCTCAGAGGCGTAGACCTGCGCATAGTCATGGGTGTATGTGTGTAGCCCCACTGCGCTGCTTTCCTTGCAGATCCGTTTCAGAACATCGTTTTTCTTCTGATTATTTCCGGTCACAAAAAAAGTCGCCTTTACATTGTAGTGCTTCAGCACATCCAGGATCTTTTCTGTATTGTCCGACGGTCCGTCGTCGAATGTAAGATAGACGATCTTCCGCTCGTAATCTTTATCTTTTCTGATCTTTACTTTTCGCATGAACTCCCCCACATTTCCCGATCGGTCTTTCGTCTTGTACACTACGCTGTATGTTCCGGGAACAGTAAAGTCCACGTGATCGTCGCTGACGGAAAACTGCGGGTTCGGATCCATGTCGTCCTCGACCGAGATCCCCTTTTTAAAATCCATCGGTCTGCCCTGCAGCAGTTCAACATCTTCCACGCCGTGAAGTGCCGGCGGGATTTCGTCTTTTATACGTGTAAGAGACGCGTTTCGGACCGTCTGATTGCCGGAACTGTCCGTCGCCAGGATCGGCACGTCAAATGTCCCGTCTCTGGACGGCGGAGCGCCGTCTTTAAACTGAACAGTGACCTCTGTAGCGTCTGACGTCTCTTCTACAAACTGCTCCGGTTTCAACTCTTCCGCAAGGTCTGTGGAGCAGGAGCGTACTTTGAGCGTGGGCGGGGTCGTGTCCCTTACCTGTACCGTGGCCTCGTACCGGCGGCCGTGGCATGTATAACTGACCGGATAGTCTCCGATCTTATCCACATCAGCGGCGGAGTCTATCTTCACGCTGCTTCTGTCGGCAAAATACAGCTTTTCGACATTTTCCCAGGGATCGAAAGGCTCTGTCAGTTCGTGCTTTATGACTGTAGATATGAGCCTGACCGGATGAGTGTACAGCCAGGCTGCGATGCCGCAGGGAATAAGCGCCATCATAAGCGCGATGACGGTCATCACTCTGAACAATATACGTCTTTTGCGTTTCATCCTGCGGGAGGATGCTCTTTTTCGTTTCATAGACACAGGTTCCTCTTTTGTATGAGAATTTCCGGAAAAACCGGATGAAAATCTTACTGCCGTTTAACTATACTTTGTGAATAGCAGGGGTTCAAGTATATTACTCAAATCATAAACAAAAGTACATGAAAAATTAAGAATCTCCCCTGCTTACAGCTTGACAGGGCCGTGCTTTTTCGTTAGAATCACTGTAAACGTCAGAAGACGGCGTTACATGTATAAAATGACATGTATACAGGCGATGAACGGGATTAGTATATAACAGGGAATGCCCCAGAGAGAAGGCGGATGGTGCGAGCCTTTTGCAGGACTGTATAGAACCGGCCCGGGAGCTTCCGCATGAAAATGCGGCGTGTGTTCCGCGTTAAGGACAAAAGAGGGAACTGCGCAGGCGCAGTTAAGTAGGGGGGTACCGCCGGGATATCGGGTCCCTTGTTTTGAGGGACTTGAGATGTCCCGGCGTTGTGTTTTCAAGTCTGAGCATGCGGCGTCCGGCACAGTTCCGGAAAATCAGGCTTGCATGCGGACGAAACGTATTCTCACTAATATTGTCTGAAAAGGAGAAAGAGAAGATGGCAAAGGAAAAGAAACTGGTACAGTCGATCACTTCAAGAGATGAAGATTTTGCCCAGTGGTACACGGACGTTGTCCGCGAGGCGAAACTGTGTGATTACTCAGGCGTAAAGGGATGTCTGAACTATCTGCCGAACGGCTATGCGCTCTGGGAGAATATCCAGGCGGACCTTGACAGGAGATTTAAAGAGACGGGCGTGGAAAATGTGTATCTTCCGATGATGATCCCGGAGAGTCTGCTCCAGAAAGAAAAGGATCATGTAGAGGGCTTTGCTCCGGAAGTTGCATGGGTTACTCAGGGAGGCGCAGATCCGCTCCAGGAGCGTTTCTGTATCCGCCCGACGTCCGAGACTCTGTTCTGCGATGTGTGGAGCAAGACCGTGCAGTCCTACCGCGATCTGCCGAAAGTGTGGAATCAGTGGTGTTCTGTGCTGCGGTGGGAGAAGAGCACAAGACCGTTCCTGCGCTCCAGAGAGTTCCTCTGGCAGGAGGGGCATACGATCCATGCCACATATGAAGAAGCAGAAGAACGCACGAAGATGATGTGGGAAGTGTACAAGAGCTTTGTAGAAGAGGACCTTGCGATCCCGGTCGTGGCAGGGCGCAAGACAGAGAGCGAGAAATTTGCCGGGGCGCAGGATACTTACACGATCGAGGCGCTGATGCATGACGGACAGGCTCTGCAGTCCGCGACGAGCCATTTCTTCGGAAATGCATTCCCGGATGCGTTCAACATCAAATATGCGGATAAGAACAATGAACTGCACAGCGTATATGAGACGTCCTGGGGACTCTCAACAAGGATCATCGGCGCGATCATCATGGTACACGGCGATGACAGCGGTCTGGTGCTTCCGCCGAGGATCGCACCCGTGCAGACGAGAGTCATTCCGATCGCGCAGCACAAAGAGGGCGTGCTTGATAAGGCGAATGAGCTCCTCGATGCGCTGAGAGCAGCGGGCTACCGCGCGAAGATCGATGATTCCGAGAAGAGCCCGGGATGGAAGTTCAGCGAGCAGGAGATGCTCGGTGTTCCGACGCGTATCGAGATCGGACCGAAAGATATCGAGAACGGACAGGTCGTAGTTGTCCGCAGAGACACGAGAGAGAAGATCGTCGTTTCCATCGATGAGATCGCGGCAAAGCTTGGAGATATCCTTGAGACGATCCAGAAAGACCTCTATGTAAAGGCAAAAGCATTTCTGGACGACCACATCAGCACAGCGACTACTATGGATGAGATGAAAGACGCCGTCCAGAATAAGAAAGGCTTCGTCAAGGCGATGTGGTGCGGCGGGGAAGAGTGCGAGGATGAGATCAAGGCAGAGGTCGGCGGAGTGACGTCCAGATGTATTCCTATGGAAGAGGAACACCTCTCCGATGTGTGCGTGTGCTGCGGAAAGCCGGCGAAACACATGGTTTACTGGGGAAGAGCATATTAAAATACAACAGTTCAGCCCGCGCCATTCGCTCAGCGCCGACCGAAGCGGCAGCAGGGATCGCGCAGCACAGAACGCGCAGCACAGAACGATCCGCAGACGTCACGGTTGGGGCATTTGCCTCCTGCATCATATAATAATATGATGGGATGAATGATTTTCAGAAAGGTGTGAAAACACAATGATCTACAATAGTATTCTTGAGGCAATGGGAAATACACCTCTGATCCGTCTGGAACGCATGACAGAGGAAGGAAGCGCACAGATCCTCGTGAAGTTCGAGGGACTCAATGTAGGCGGCTCTATAAAGACAAGGACGGCATTCAACATGATCCGCGCTGCGGAAGAGAAAGGTCTGATAAAAGAAGATACCATTATCGTAGAGCCGACCAGCGGGAATCAGGGAATTGGGCTGGCGCTCGTAGGAGCGGTGAGAGGCTACAGGACGAGGATCATCATGCCTGACTCTGTTAGCGAGGAGCGCAGGAAACTGATGAAACACTACGGCGCGGAGGTAGTCCTGGTCCACGATGCGGGAAATATCGGTGAATGTATTGAAGAGTGTCTGAATACTGCGTTTAAGATGGCGGAGGAAGATCCGCGTGTCTTCGTGCCACAGCAGTTCGAGAATCCTGCGAATCCCGAGGTACACAGATCGCGGACCGCAGTTGAGATCCTGGAGCAGGCAGGATGTAAGATCGACGGCTTCTGCTCAGGCATCGGAACAGGCGGAACGATCACGGGGATCGGCGAAGTGCTCAAAGCGGAGAATCCGGATACAGAGATCTGGGCGGTAGAGCCGGAGCACGCGGCGATTCTTTCCGGCGGTTCCATCGGGACGCATATCCAGATGGGAATCGGGGACGGCCTGATCCCTGCGATCCTGAACACTGAGATCTACGACGATATCTGTATCGTGACAGATGAAGAGGCGATCCGGACTTCCAGAGACCTTGCGTCCAAAGAAGGGATCATGTGCGGTATTTCATCGGGAACGAATGTGGCCGCGGCGCTGAAGCTGGCGAAGAAGCTGGGGAAAGGTAAGACCGTGGTGACGGTCCTGCCGGATACGGCAGAGCGGTATTTCTCCACACCGCTGTTTGAAAAATAGCTGTTTTGGGTTGTAGGATTTATAAGAAATAAGAAAAAGTAAAACAGACATCTTCATGTCACAGTATGGACGGATGTCTGTTTTTCTATGTAATATCGTCAGGTAAACGATGGACCATGAATATATTTGTTCCGATGATTCTATGTTTTTCGATAATTGAGAAAAATAATTAATAAGCGCCTGTGACATCCGTTGACGTGACAATGGAGTCTTATTATAATATGGTTAGTTATAACTAACCAAACGGCGTGACGAACGCTCCGCTTCCGGGAGCGACGTCGGCCAATATCTTCTCAACAGCAGGAAAGGTGGTAGATCATGTTTAAGGTTTACAAGAAACTGTTAGCCTATGTGCCGGAAAAGAAGTATATGATATCCATATCTGTATTCCTTTCGATCGCGTCTACTTTTGCGATCGCCGGCGCATATTATTATCTCTATCTGTTTTTTGAGCGACTGATCGTGGTGGGAGACTATACGGGGAGCGCCTTTTATGCCTGGGTGATCTTCAGTCTTCTGATCGGCGGGACGACGGTCTATTTTATCGGGACGCTGGCGTCTCATGTGCTGGGCTTCCGGCTGGAGACGAATCTGAGAAAGAGAGGGATAGAGGGGCTCTCAGAGGCGAGTTTTCGTTTTTTCGATCTGAACTCCAGCGGGAGGATACGGAAGATCATAGATGACAATGCATCGCAGACGCACACGATCGTAGCGCATCTGCTTCCGGATATTGCGAATGCCCTTGTGAAACCGTTCCTGCTCCTGATCATCGGCTTTGCCGTAAGCTTAAGAGTCGGGATCGGACTGACGATACTTACAGTTGCGGCGATCCTTTTGTATGCAGGCATGTCCGGTGAGACACAGTTTATGAAGCGCTATCAGCAGGCGCTGGAACGACTGAGCGCAGAGTCTGTGGAATACGTCAGGGGCATACAGGTCGTGAAGATCTTTAATGCAGACGCGCGTTCTTTCAAGGCGCTGCACGAGGCGATACATGATTATGCAAAGTTTGCTCTCAATTATTCCATGAGCTGCAAAGTACCGTGGGTGCTGCTGCAGTGGGCAATGTTCGCGGTTGCGGCGATCCTCGTCCCGTTCATCTTTCTTCTGCCCGGAGTGTTCATGCACGGCCCGGAGACTGCGGTGGAGCTTCTGATGCTGATGCTGCTGTCAGGCGTCATGTTCTCCACGATCATGAAAGTGATGTACGTTGTTATGTATTCCTTTAACGGAGCCATGGCGGTGGATAAGCTGGAAGAGATGTATGAGGAAATGCATAAAGATACGCTGAGGCATGGAACGAGAGAAGACTTTGCGAATTATGACGTCGAATTTGACCACGTCACATTCGGCTACGGTGAGAAACCGGTGCTCGATGATGTCAGCTTCACGTTGAGGCAGAACCGGAGCTATGCGCTGGTCGGTGCGAGCGGGAGCGGAAAGTCGACGATCGCAAAGCTGATCTCTGGATTCTACAGGGTGGATGACGGGGAGATCCGCATCGGCGGATTCCCGCTGGAAGAATACAGCGAGAAAGCGGTGCTGGAGAACATCGCCTTTGTGTTTCAGGATGTAAAGCTCTTTAAGACGAGTCTCTATGAAAACGTAGCCCTCGCCGACCGGAACGCCGGACGGGAAAAAGTAATGGAGGCTTTCAGGAGAGCGGGATGCGACAGTATCCTCGATAAGTTCAAAGACAGAGAAAACACCCTGATCGGCTCAAAAGGGGTATATCTGTCGGGCGGAGAGAAACAGCGCATCGGAATTGCCCGGGCGATCCTGAAAGACGCACGTATTATCATCATGGACGAGGCAAGCGCTGCCGTGGATCCGGAAAATGAACATGAACTGCAGAAAGCGTTCGCGGAGCTGATGAAAGACAAAACGGTCATTATGATCGCGCACCGCCTGACCAGCGTAAGAAACGTAGACGAGATCCTTGTCATCGGGGACGGCCGGGTGATCGAACGCGGGAGCGACAGGGAATTGATGGCAGAAGATTCACGCTACAGATTTTTCCAGGATCTGTATGCTCAGGCAAATGATTGGAGGGTGAGAGAACATGCGTAAATGGCTGGAAAGAAGATTTGCACTGACGCCGCAGGGAGCCGCTGAGACAATGCGGGCGATACTTGCTTCGTTTCTCGTATCGCTGTCCACATATCCACCGGCGTGCCTTCTCCTTCTGGTGATCGATGATTTTGTATTCGGCAGACACCGCTCCGTTTCATTTTACATCGTGCTGTCTGTTGTCATATTGATCGTGATCCTGCTCCTTTTGTTTCTTGAATATGACTGCATGTATAATGCGACGTACCGGGAGAGCGCGAATCTGCGCACAGAGATCGCGGACCGTTTAAATAAACTTCCTCTTTCCTATTTTTCAAAACACGATACGTCCGATCTGACACAGACGATCATGGCGGATGTAGATGCGATCGAACACGCGATGAGCCATTCGATCCCCAAGTTTGTTGCGTTTTTCTTCTACTTTCCGATACTGGCCGTCATGCTGATCGGCTACGACTATAAGCTGGGGCTGGCCGTGATCCTCCCGATCGTTCTCGGATACAGCCTGATCGCCCTGTCAAAAAAGGTTCAGATCCGGATGAACAGGAAGTATTATCTCCAGCTCAGAGAGAACTCGGAAAGCTTTCAGGAAGCCATAGAAAACGCACAGGAAATCCGAAGCTTCGGGCTGAGCGGCCCGCTCAGGACAAAGCTCGACGCACAGATGGAAGAAAGCGAGAAACTCCATCTGATAAGTGAGATCACGTCCGCCGTGCCGCTGCTCTCGGCGAATATCGTGATGCAGCTCTCCCTCGCCCTGGTGATCCTCCTCGGAGTGAACATGCTGATGAGCGGAGGGATCAGCGTCCTCGTGCTGACGGCGTATATCATCGCTGCTCTGAAGATAAAGGAGGCTGTGGAAACGATCAGTGAAAATGTATCAGAACTGTATTATCTGGACGCGCGTATCGAACGCATCAATGCGATCCGGAACGCGCCTGTGCAGGCGGGGGAAGACGCCGGGATCAGTGGATGCGATATCCGGCTTAAGGACGTTACGTTTTCATATAATGAAGACAGTCCGGTCTTACGCGGCGTGACATTTGACGCCGCGCAGGACCAGGTGACGGCGCTGGTGGGGGTGAGCGGCTGCGGAAAGACAAGCATCCTGCGCATTATATCCCGCCTGTATGACTACGACGGCGGCTCTGTCACCATCGGCGGCAAAGATATAAAGGGGATTTCCACCAGTTCTCTTTTTGAGAAAATATCAATCGTGTTCCAGGATGTGACGCTGTTCAATACGTCTGTTATGGAGAACATCCGCCTCGGAAGCAGGGACGCGACAGATGAACAGGTCAGAGAGGCGGCCCGGCTTGCGAACTGCGAGGAGTTCGTTTCCCGGCTGCCGGAGGGGTATGACACAAAGATCGGTGAGAACGGGATCACGCTGTCCGGAGGTGAACGCCAGCGCCTGTCCATTGCAAGAGCTTTCTTAAAAGACGCCCCGATCATCATACTCGATGAGATCGCCGCAGCTCTGGATGTGGAAAACGAGAACAAGATACAGGACAGCCTGAACCAGTTGATTGCCGGGAAGACGGTCATCATAATCTCGCACAGACTCAAATCCATCGAGAATGCGGATCAGATCGTTGTAATCAGCGAGGGTAAAGTGGACGCCGCCGGAGCACACGAAGAACTCCTCGGGACGTCTCACGTCTACCAGAACCTAGTGAAGAACGCTGCTCTCGCCGAAAAATTTATGTACTGATCAGGAACTGTTCCAGGGAGCCGGAACTGTGCTCCGGGCTCCCCGGAGCGCTTTCGGACGATCCCGGACGCGCGCATGTGTATGAGAGGGATGGTTTTCTTTAAAATCTTTGAAAAATATCGGCGGATCTGCCGTTAAATATCCGAAAATCCCTTGACTTTCCCGTATAAACGTAATAAAATAGTCAGGCGTGCACAAAAAGCAGCGTTCTTTTTGTGCGCCAAAATGGATAATGAAAAGATTATCCGCAGCCACTCAGGACATAAGTCTTGAGGAAACGAATAATTCATAGGAGGTGAAAAGGAATGCCAACATTTAACCAGTTAGTTAGAAAAGGACGTCAGACTTCTGAGAAAAAGTCTACAGCGCCGGCACTCCAGAGAGGATACAACTCCCTGAGAAAGCGTGCGACAAACACATCTTCTCCGCAGAAGAGAGGTGTCTGCACAGCCGTTAAGACTGCTACACCGAAGAAGCCTAACTCAGCTCTCAGAAAGATCGCCAGAGTTCGTCTTTCTAACGGAATCGAAGTAACAAGCTACATCCCGGGCGAGGGACACAACCTTCAGGAGCATAGCGTTGTTATGATCCGTGGAGGAAGAGTTAAGGACCTGCCTGGTACAA
>CALWAR010000052.1 GCA_944375765.1 uncultured Mediterraneibacter sp.
ACGGGGAGAAAGATGGTTGTCGTTAGCCATCTTTTTTCTCTTTTAAAGGATAAATTTCAGGGGCAGGCGTGACTCGCATGAGTCACGCCTGCCCCTGTTTGGAACTATCTATTTCCCGACAGCCCCCGGAAATACTGCTTTACAGATCCTCTTACCGTCTGCTGTCTGAGTTGGTTATTTCAATTTTGGGTACTTGCTTTTTTCTCTGATAATTTCTTATAACAAGCACTTCTGCTGCTATGATCAGCACTGCAAGTACGCCGTCTGCAATATACATCGTGCGCATCCAGTCCGGAATGGCTCCCGGTGTATAGGAGTCATAAGCTGCGCTGTTTACTGTCACATAGAAGATATTCTTTGTGGCATTTCTCATAGCGATCACACTTGTAGCGCTTAAGTCTGTCATGATCGCGTCGTTTCCTGCTGTTCCCAGCATCAGGTCTGTGCCGCCGCGTACTGCACGGTCAGCGTCCATATAGCCGTAGTTTCCGAAGTAATCGGAGATCACCATGCCCTCGAATCCCCATTCACCTCTCAGGACGTCCTGGAGCAGCTCAGAGCTGCCGCCTGCCCACTCTGTTCCGAGATAGTTGTAGGAAGACATGATCGCAAGCTTGCCGGACTCTGTATTTTTCACACAGTATTCAAATGGTTTGAAATACAGCTCTCTTAAGCTCTGCTCGTTGAACCATGTACACAGAAGAGCATTTCTGTTGATTTCCTGCTCATTCAGTACAAAATGTTTGATATACGGATAGATATTGTGCTGTACTGCCGCAGATACTTCTGCATATGCCATCCTGCTGCTTAACAGGCTGTCTTCTGAATAATACTCGAAGTTACGTCCGCCGAATGCACTTCTGTGCAGGTTCATGGACGGTGCATACCAGCCCACGATACCGTAGTCTGCAAATTCGCGGCACATTCCGTCTGCTGCCTTCTCTGCCAGATCTACATTCCATGTCTGCGCGATCAGCACTTCTGAACAGTATCCTGTTCCAAATGCGCCAAGTGTGCTTGAGTTGACGCCTGCCGGACCGTCTGTATCCATTGTCCTGATCTTGCCCGCAGAATCTACTGCCGCTGTCTGGTGTCCGCCGTAAGCGATCAGCTCGACCATCTCATCTACCGTCACCTGATCCAGAAGGTCGTCCCATCTCGGATCATCATAGGAGGCGCCTCTCAGGTCGTAGAGTTCCAGACCATTGTCCGCTCCTGTCGTCGGCATAACATCGTCCGGGTTATTGTAATCTGTCGGATCATATGTTCCGTTTCCGAGTACTTCTCCGTCCAGCTCATAGTTTGTCGGAGCGCTCACTGCTTCCTCGTAATTTGCAAATCCATCCGCTCTTGACAGATATGTAATGTTTCCTTCTGCAAAATCAAATTTGTTTGTCGCTGCAACCACATCGCCGGAGTGCGGGTTGGACTCATTATAAACGATGTCCTCACTCAGCTCATAATCACGGCTGTCGATCACGTCATGGCTGTCGGATCTGAGGCTGATCCCGTAGGTTCCTGCCTCAAGGATGTACTGGCCGTCTCCCGACGTATCGTAAGAAGCCATATCTTCGATGTTGATCTCAAGTGTCAGTGTCTGGGATTCTCCCGGCTCGAGCATGTCTGTCTTGTCAAATGCGGCAAGATTGACACTGGACTTCTCGATGCCGCCGTTCTCATAAGGCGGGGTGTAGTAGAGCTGTACTACATCCTTTCCTGCCGTATCTCCTGTATTGGTTACTGTCACATCTACACTGATCGTATCGTCTGTCACATTCAGATCGCCCATCTCCTGTGTAAATGTGCTGTAGGAAAGTCCGTATCCGAACGGGTAGAGCACCTGCTCGTCATAATTGATCAGGCCTTCCTCTGCCGCCGTCTCATAGAAGCGATACCCTGTGTAAATACCCTCTGTATAATTTACGAATGAAACGATGCCGTCCGCTCTTTCCCATGACGCGAGAGCTGCCTCTTCCGTCTCCTGTGTATTCGTGTAAGCAAAATGTCCGATGTTATTGTAGTACGGTGTCTGTGTCAGATCCTGAACCCATGTGTCCGCTGTTCTTCCCGACGGATTTACATTTCCCGCAAGGACGTTACCCAGTGCGTTAAATCCTGTCGCGCCGGCGCCTGCACAGAGGAGAACACTCTTGATCTGCTCGTACTCATTCGTCCAGCCGAGTTCAAATGTATTGGCGCCGTTGTAGACGACAATGACATTGTCAAACTCGCTGCAGACCATATCCACCAGATCTCTTTCTGTCTGGCTTAACTCCAGATAAGTCTGTCCGTCCGTAAAATCATCATATTCAGATGAATTATTCTGGTAACTTGCATTTGTGTACTTTGTTCCCTGATTCCATGATCCGTCCATGACAGCTCCCATATCGTGGGGAAGGTCCGCTCCCTCGCCGCCGCTTCGGGAGATGACGATCATCGCCGTGTCAGAGAAGTCTTTCGCATTCTGGATCATCTCATCGGAATAATCAGATACCGGTACTTCCGGAAGTGTCCAGTCCTGGCCCTCGTTGATGCTGATGCCCGGACGGTCTGCCCTGTACTCTGTGTACATATCTGACAGCTCACTATTTGTCTCAAATCCTGCATTCTCAAGTCCCTCAAGGATGCCCACTGCTGTAGCCGTATCCACGGTTCCTGACCCGGTTCCTCCATAGATCGGGTTTGTGGACGCCCAGCCGAACACGTTGATCCGCTCCGGCGCGATCGGCAGGAATGAATCATCATTCTTCGTCATGACGATTCCCTCGCCCGTAACTTCCTCGATCACCGCACGCGAATTGTCAACACTCTCCTGTGACAAAGAACCCATATCAGATAATAATACATTCAGCGTGTTACTCAAGGCGCCTGCCAGCATGACATTAATCACTACCGCCGCAACCACAATAAATGCGATCAGCGACTGTATCCTGACAAACCCTCTCTTCGGCTTCGCCAGCTTATGCGCAAAGATCATTGCCGCGATCATACAGAGCAGCGCCACAACGATCACGATCAGATGCGTGCGCACCAGCTGAAGCACACTAATGACGTCTTCCCATGCAACTTCTACATTTCCCATTCTCTTTCCTCCATTTCTCTGTGCAGCGTCCTGTACACCGACGCTCTCTTTTTCTGCAAAGAAAATAGCACAAAAAAACGCGGGATAACCAAATGTGGTGCTTTTGGTATCCCACGAGGTAAAAATGGTACATCCGGCTTACTGGTAAAACAGGATATCCACACTGAATCTGCCGTCCGCCGCCTGCATCAGGAGATCGCCTTTATATTTGTCCACGATGTATTTCACACTTCTGACGCCAAAGCCGTGATATGCCTTATCCTTTTTCGTTGTGACAGGCAGGCCGTCCTTAAAAGACGGCGGCACACTGCACGTATTGTCTATATGGATATAACATCCCTGTCCTCTCTTTTTGACCTGAATACTGATAAATCGTCTGTCTTCCTCTTCTTTCATGGTGCTCTCAACAGCATTGTCTATCAGATTTCCGAACAGCGCGTTAAGATCCGAAGCGCTCATGAAACCGAGGATCGAACCGTCGATCATACAGGTCACTTTGATCCCGTATTCATCACAGAGCAGTCCTTTCTCTGTAAGCACAAGGTCAAGGACATCATTTCCCGTCTGATAAATATTATCATAGATAGCCAGTGCATCTTTGATGCTGTCGATATATTCAGCCTGATCTTTGGAGTCCTCGATCCTGGAGATTCTGGAAATCCGGTACTTCAGGTCATGACACTTGATATTGATAATATTAATATTTTCTCTCGAAAGCCTCTGCTGCTCTTTCATATTATGGAGCATTGTCTCCATCATCTCATTTTCATGGACGACCCGGTTCTGTCTGGAAATACTGAATGCCACGAATATTGCAAGAGAGCAGCAGATCACTGCATAGATCTTGCAGATCACATTGCGCATCAAACCGGAATCCGCTGCGAAATACCTGCTGTCGACCATAACACTTATAAACACGGTTGTCAGCAGGATCACCAGTGAGACTGCGATCATCCGGATATCTCTGTCCTTTAACTCCCGTTCACCCTCCGTTTTTCTGATAACGACCAGATACACAAGCAGGGAGACAATCAGATACGGCAGGAACCTGATCATGATAAAATCCATGAGTACTCCAAAACTGATATCTGTAAGTTCCTGAAAGATCGTGACAAGTGAAAACGCAATATGCTGGGTAGCATATCCGCATACCCCCGCAAAGAGAACATCTTTTCCCCTGGCAGAAAAGCAGCACCAGATCACTCCCAGTGTCAGCAGAAACAGACTTGTATAGTAGGCAGTATATACAAGCGGAATATTACCGGGTATCCGCAGGAACGCCGTAAAAACGACACGCGCCAGCAGGAAATAACATATAAGAGAACCCAGCAGCCGCAGGATAAACCTGTTCCTTTTGGGAAGTTCGGACACAAATACACCCTCGGCGATCATAAGCTGCATCGAAAAGCGGACACACGATATAAAAGCAATCCCCTCCATCAGTTCATTCCTCCTATGTACCTCATCAGATCTTCACGGAATTCTTTCCGGCGCTGCCGGCTCAGCGGGAGCCGGACATTATCTACATATACCGCGTCCTTTTCTACTTTTGATACATATTTCAGATTGACGAGGCATCCGCTGATGCATTTGGAAAACCCGTCTTTTCCCAGCTCCTCCTCAGCCGCTGTCATCGTCCCCCGCATTTTATAATCTCCATCATCTGTGTGATAGATCAGATAATTTTTGCTCTTCTCCACATATCGGATCCGGGAAAGCCCCAGTTTCACAACTGTATCCTCTGTTGTGATCACAAGCTCCCTCTCCACGTTCTTTCTCGTGTATCGGATCGCTTTTCTCAGTTTTTCCGCAAATACATAATACTCTACGGGCTTCACAACAAAATCGATAGCGTCCACTTCATAGCCTTTAATCGCATACTGCGCCATATTTGTCACAAATACAATGCCCACAGACGTATCGACAAGCCGGATCCTGTGCGCGGCTTCAAGGCCGTCCATATGCGGCATCTCGATGTCAAGGAATATAATATCCAGATCGCCTTTATACTCTTCCACAAAGTTCAGCCCGTTCGTATATACTTCCACCGAAAAGCGGATGTCCTCCTCCGATCCGAATCTTGCGAAATAGGACTTCATCAGCTCCAGATGTTCCCGGTCGTCATCGACCAGTCCGATCCTGATCTGTTCTGCCATTTTGCCGTACTCCTTTACTGTTTCTTTTAATATCGTACTGCAAAATGTCCCGGCGCACAATCACTATTTCCCGAAGATCTCCGCCGCCTGTCTCATATTTTCCATGATCTCCACTTTAAACGGACATCTTGTCTCGCACGCTCCGCACCGGATACACTCCCCGGCATGATGCGGGAGCACCTCATAGTGTTCTCTCACAGTCTCCGGCACGCTTCCCTGCGCTTTCGCCAGGTTCAAAAACTTCGTCACAGACGCCACGTCGATCTTCTTCGGGCAGGGCGCGCAGTGGCTGCAGTACATACAGTGTCCTTCCCAGCTTATATTCGGGAAAGCGGCGAATGCAGCGGCATAGTCTTTCTCCTCATCCGATGCATCCTCATAGGCGAGGCTGGTGCGAAGCTGCTCCACCGAATGCGCCCCTGCAAGCACTGTCGCGACCGCCGGCCTTGTAAGCGCATAGTGCAGACACTGGTTCACGGTGAGCGCTTTACCTGCCGGGGAAAGCTTCTCATCGAGCAGGTCCCCGCCTCCGAATGCTTTCATGACCGTGATCCCCACTCCCAGGCTTTGACAGACTTCATAGAGTTCCTGACGCTCCGGATCCATGTTGACAAGATGTTCCTCGTAATTTTTCTCCGCCCACAGTTCCTCTACATCCTCGCTTGCAGGCTGCAGATCATAGCATGGATTCACGCTGAACATGAGCACCTCGATATCACCGCTCTTTACTGCTTCCAGAGCCACCTGCGGATTGTGGCTGCTGAGCCCGATATGACGGATCACTCCTTTTTCTCTTAGCTCCTTTGCATATGCCAGCACCGGACCGTCCGCGATCTCTTTCCAGTCTGCCAGAGAGTCCACATAATGGATCATACCCACGTCAATGTAGTCTGTTTTAAGGAGGGAGAGCATCTCTTTCATTCCCTCTCTCACTTCATCAATATCGCGGGAGCGCTTATACTGCCCGTTCTTCCATATAGAGCAGATGTGAGACTGGATGATGAACTTCTCCCGTCTCCCCTCCAGCGCGTCTCCCACGCTTGCACGCACTTGCGGATCTGAGGCATAGAGGTCAAAGTAGTTGACGCCCTGCCGCTCGGCCTCGTCAAAAAGCCGCTTTGTATTGCGGTATTCATCTTCGGAGAAGCCTTCGCATCCCATTCCGATCTCACTGACTTTTAATCCTGTATTTCCCAGTTCACGATATTTCATCTTTTTCCTCCTGTTCCTCCGGCGCTGTATTCTGCGGGGACTGCGCGCGGATCGTTCTTACGTTGATCCCGTTCACCTCGATATGATCGTCCACCGGGATCACAAGGCACTGGCGTCCGTCAATGATCCTTGTCTCGACCAGATCTGCGCGGTCGGGATTCACTTTGATCACCACATCCGGCGTCTCAATGTTGAATTTCTTCGTCTCTATGATGTTTGCCGCCAGAAGCGTTGCTTTCTCTCCCGCATTCTCCTCAAAATTGCGTTCAAAGTTCTCCATCTTCTCTGCATCCACACCGCTCTGTTCAAAGACCTTTTTCATCTCTGTCTTGTCCAGGGCAAGCGGTTCCGGCTCTTCTTTATGTTCCTCGATCATATCGTTTAACGTCTCGTGGATGTTGCGGACCGTCTCATAATCTCCGTCCTCGCCGAGAGTATCTTCGATGAGCATCTGGAAAGATTCTTTCTGATCGTCGGCAGACATCGGCATCCTGGCGCCGAGGAGCTGATCGATCATTTCCGGCTGAAGATCCGATGATTTCTTCGTGTAGTAGAGCATACTGTGAAGATCCGTCCCCCGGTCATTAAAGGCCGGGAACAGAAAACCTTTGTCCGGCATGTCAACGATCCAGTCCCTGATCCGGTCCTGGATCCGGTTGTCCTCTGCGTTGTAACAGAGTCCCGCCTTGGACAGCGATACCGGACAGATGCTCATAAGCAGATACTCATACACTTCGTCCGATGCGTCAAACATTTCCAAATCATCCGAAGTCTTCCCGGGAATATCATACATCGCGTGGATAAGGATAATATAATAATTCTCCGCATACTCATATGTAGCGATCACCTTGTCGTAAAATTCCTCAAGAAGCATATCATCTTCCAGTTTGCTGCTGCGAAGTTTCAGAAGAAACTCCTGTGTCCCGCCCGGCATCTCGGCGTCAAGGGGGAATTCCATATTAAGCATATTCTTTCCTACCGCGCCGGAAAGTGTCTTTTTAAAGATATCGAAATATTTGAAAGCTTCCTCCTCAGGAAGAGAAAGAAAGGCCTCTTTCGATTCCATTTTCTTATTCTTTTCGTGGTCCACATAACACCCGCAGATCCTGGTGATCGCGCAGTTGGCAGGTGTGAACTGTTTGCGGATCTCAAGTATTTCTTTCTTGTTCATAGCTATACTCCTCTCCTGAAATCTTACTTATCATACCGCAGAACACAGATTAAGTCAAAGAGAGAAACAGGAAAGCGATTGAATCTCCCGCCATTCTGTGGTAACATAGCCACGCATCATATTATCTGGAGCAGGACAGGCAAAATTTTTATTATCTCGTGGAGAAAATATCATGACTGTAACATCTAATAAAATAAATAACAATTTGAATACATCATCAGCAGCAAATCCTGCTGTCTTTTCTCTCTTTCTGAAATATGTATCGGCAAATGTTCTCGGTATGATCGGTTATTCATGCTACATCCTTGCTGACACTTTTTTCATTGCAAGAGGGATCGG
>CALWAR010000053.1 GCA_944375765.1 uncultured Mediterraneibacter sp.
ATAAAAAATACATTTTTTGGAATCACAATGGATTATATAATATAGTAGAAAGGACAGGATGAGAATATGAGCGAAAACAGGAAAAAAGATACATTCAATATAAAAGAAGAGAAGTATGTAGTGAAGAATCTGCGACTGGATGCAAGCCTTGTAGAAAGGGGAAGTGCGATAAGCCAGAAAAAAGGAATCTCTTTCAACCGGTTCGTGAATCTGGCTCTGGAATTTGCCCTTGACAGATTTGAGGAAGAATAGCTGAGAAAACGGAATATTTTGGTCATCCCTGCTGATCTGTTGTAAGAGGTTTGCAGGGATTTCTTTTATAATGAAAAAGACTGTGTTTCCATTACAAAATATAGTAAACTATAACTACACATTAGGAGGAAAAAGAATATGAAATCGGTATCTAAGTTGTTTCAGGTTGAATTTACGAGGAAAAATGAGGAAAATGATGGATCGAAGCACAGAATGGCAAGTTTTCCGAATTCTGAGTTTGTAATAAACTATTATCGGAAAGAATACCTGAAACATATGTATCCCTGTGATGTTGTGCTTGCCGGAGTATGTTTTGAAAAAGAGAATGGACGATATTCGTTCATTGATGATCTGATTCTTCATATTAAATCAAAATCTATTACAGATATGGAAGAAATAGGCGAAGTTCTTGAAATCATATATCTTACGGACAGCATGGATCTTTTAGAAAAGAACTATCAGGAGCTGGCAGATGTAGAAACGACAGGCTACATACTGTTCAAAACTCTAAGAGACGTCAGAGATAAGGACGAGATATATGAATATTCAATACCAGGCGGACTGCTTTAAAGTAATCTATCAGATGTTGTGCAAATTTACTAAAATACCCTTTCTCTGTTTGGCTGATATAACAGTGGACATGAAGTGCGGGATTTGGTCTAATTAACATGTCAATTAGATTGTTACTCTTTGAGGCATTACTAATGACACTGGTCACTTATCAGTGAGGTGTCCTTATGCCTTGAAGAGTTTTTTATTGGAGATAAAAATGCGGATTATAAAGAAGCTGAATAATAACTTTGCTATCTGCGTTGACAGAGAGGGAAAAGAACTGATTGCAGTGGGAAAGGGGATAGGTTTTCCCAAGACACCTTACGAGCTGGAAGATCTTAATCTGATCACACGGACATTTTACGATATCGATCCTAAATATACAGGGCTGTTTAATGAGATTCCGGAGACGGTTATTCATTTTACCGCCAGGCTGGTAGATATTGCCCGCAATGAGCTGGATTATGAATTAAATCCGAATCTGGTGCTGACAATGTCGGATCATATCAATTTTTGTATCCAGAGGGCAAAAAAAGAAATTTATGTCCAGATGCCGCTGATCTATGAAGTGGAACAGTCTTTTCCGCTGGAAGCAAAGATCGGGAGATATGCAGTGAAGCAGATCGAACGCCGTTTCCACATCAGGCTCGACCAGAACGAAGCATCGGGCATTGCGATGGGGTTTGTGAACGCCCGTTATAATCCGAAAAGCAGAACCGACGTATCGGAGGATCTGCAAAAGCAGTATCACGAGATCCTGGAGGATACGATCAGTATCGTGGAGGATGAAATGGGAACTATGATCGAGTGGGATTCTTTTAATTTTGCCCGGTACTGCTCCCATCTGATGTATCTGCTCAACCGGATCGCAAGCCGTCAGACGCTGGATTCCGACAATGGCGTTATGTATCTGTCCATATGCGAGGAATTTCCAAAGATCGCGGCGTGTGCGGAGCTGATCGCAGAATATTTCCACAGAAAGTTAAAGATCGACTTATCGAAAGAAGAAAAACTATATTTGATCCTGCATATCAATCGGATATGTACGAAAGAAGGATTGTAACCAGATCGGGCATTACCTTCCATGGCAGGATATCTGCGCGCGGCGCAGGCCTGTTGTGGAGGGTTTTTCCTTTTCCGGGGATGAGCGCGCAGGAACCGGAATACATACAGCGCCGCAAAAAGACGGTGCAGGACTACACGGATATTCCAAAAAAGTAAACAGGAGGAAGAAAAAATGGCAGACAAAAACAGACAAATTGCCGAGGCAGTCATATCGGCAGTGGGAGGAGCCGCCAATATCACATCAGTGACACACTGCATGACAAGGCTGAGATTTGTGCTCAAGGACCAAAGCATCCCCAAAGAACAGGAGATGGCTTCGATCAGCGGCGTGATAGGGACCAATATCACCGGAGGGCAGTATCAGGTGATCATCGGTAATTCCGTAGGCAGCGTATATAAAGAGGTGGTAGCGCTGACAGGGATCGGCGACGTTCCGGGGGGGGCACAGAGGATTCCGGGGAAAAGAAGAAAGTGAATCCGTTCATAACAGCGCTTGACTTCATATCGGCCTGTATGTCGCCTCTTTTCCCGGCCATTATAGCGGGGGGACTAATCAAGGTTCTGCTTGTGATCTTTGGGCCAACGCTGCTTGGAGTCATGTCGGATACAAGCGATACTTATATCCTGATGAATGCGCTGGGAGACGCGCCGTTTTATTTCCTGCCGGTGACTATTGCGTTTACGGCGTCGAGAAAGCTGAACTGCAACTCCTATCTGGCTGTGATGGTCGCGTCCGTGCTGATCTACCCGAATGTGATCGCCCTGCTGGGAGGGGAGACGGCGACGTATCTGTTCGGTGTGATCCCGGTGGCGCACGGCAGTTATTCCGCATCTATCATCCCGGCAATGCTCTCTACGATCTTTCTGAAATATGTAGAAATGCTGGTGGACAGGTTCACCCCGGACTGGTCGAAGAATTTCTTAAAACCGCTGATCATTGTGGTGATCACAGCGCCGGTCACGCTCTGCCTGCTGGCGCCGCTGGGAACTATTTTAGGAAACGTGCTGCATCTTGTCATCAACAGTGTGTACGGATTTGCTCCATGGCTTGCAATGCTGATCTTGGCAGGGGTTATGCCATTTATCGTAATGGCGGGGATGCACTGGGCGTTCCTGCCCACGGCCCTGTTGGCTCTTGCGGATCCGGGGTATGAAATGATGCTCATTCCTGCTATGCTGTGCAGCAACACGGCTCAGGCAGGCGCGACTTTTGGAGTTGCGTTTAAGACAAAGGATCAGGCGATGAAGCAGATAGCGTTTCCGGCCGGCATATCCGCTCTCCTTGCCGGAGTGACAGAGCCGGCCATGTACGGAGTCACCCTGAAACTCAAAAAGCCGATGGTTGCCGCGTGTATTGCTAGCGGTATCAGCGGATTTCTGTCAGGGCTGGTACAGTTGAAAGGCTACGGATTAGCCACCCCCTGTCTGACATCTCTGGTGCAGTTTGTCTCTCCGGACGAAAGAAACAACATTATATTTGCCATCGGTATTTTCGCACTATCGCTGTTCCTGTCCTTTGTACTGTCGTTTATCATGACGAAGGATGAGAAGAAACCGGAAGCGTCTGTGCATACAGAAAGCACAACACCGTCTGCAGCGGGGAATACTGTAAATATCCCGGACGGGAAAGTGGAGATCCCAAGCCCTGTGAAAGGACAGGTTATTTCCCTGTCAGAGGTGAAAGACAGTACGTTCGCATCGGGAATCCTTGGAGAAGGATACGCGGTTATCCCATCTGAGGGAAAGGTATACGCGCCTTTTGACGGGGTGTGTGAGAATGTATCAGATACGCTTCATGCCCTGGGGTTAAGATCCGACCAGGGAATCGAGATGCTGATCCATGTAGGGCTTGAAACGGTCGCGCTCAACGGCGCTCCGTTTACAGCATATATCCACAACGGAGAGCGTTTCAGAAAAGGGGAGCTCCTTCTGGAGTTTGATATCGAGGCGATCAGGGAAACGGGATGTGAGATCCAGACGCCGATCCTTATTACCAATGCGGAAGCGATTGGAGGAGTAAACGTAGAAGATGAGAAACTTGTGATAGGAGGATGATAAAATGGGATTTTCAAAAGATTTTATGTGGGGCGGCGCAACCGCCGCAAACCAGTGTGAAGGCGCATGGGATGCTGACGGAAAAGGCGTTTCCGTTTCTGATATATGCACAGGAGGAAAGTTCGGGCAGAGTAAGAGGATCACGCCGGTCATGGAGGAGGGAACGTTTTATCCGAGCCATGAGGGGATCCGTCATTATGACAGATTCCGGGAGGACATTGCCCTTTTTGCAGAGATGGGATTTAAGTGCTACCGCTTCTCTATCGCATGGACACGGATCTTCCCCAACGGAGATGAGGAAAAACCCAATGAAGCCGGGCTGAAGCATTATGAGGAAGTGATCGACGAGTGTCTGAAATACGGGATCGAGCCGCTGATTACGATCTCCCACTATGAGGTGCCCTTTGGCCTTACAAAAAAATGCAACGCATGGGTCAGCCGGGAAATGATCGGATATTTCCTGAATTACTGCCGCGCGATTTTTAAGAGATACAAAGGAAAGGTGAAATACTGGCTTACATTTAACGAGATCAACAGTTCTGTCGCTCCTATGGGAGCACTGCTGAACCAGGGGATCCTCAACGATCTGGAGAATCCGACAGAATTTATGAAGCAGCCGGATTTCCCTCAGCAGAGATTCCAGGGGCTCCATCACATGTTTGTGGCGTCGGCGCTGGCAGTGAAAATGGCGCACGAGATCGACCCGGAATACCGGGTGGGAAATATGATGATCTATTCAGCCAGCTATCCGCTGACCTGCAATCCGGACGACGTCCTGGCGTGCCAGAGATACAACCGCCTGTACAATTACTACTGTACGGACGTGCAGGCAAGAGGGAAGTACCCGGCATATGCGGATTTTCTTCTTAAGGAGCTGGGCGTGACTCTTGAGAAAGAGCCGGGGGATGACGAGATCCTGTTGAACGGTACTGTGGATTTTATTACATTTTCTTATTACATGTCGTCCTGCCAGACAGCGGACGCTTCAAAAAAGAGCGGGGAGGGCAATATTCTGGGAGGCGTGCCCAATCCCTATCTGGAGTCCTCTGACTGGGGATGGCAGATCGATCCCAAAGGATTGAGATACGCCCTCAATGACTTAAGCGACCGGTACGGCCTGCCTCTGATGGTAGTGGAGAATGGACTGGGAGCGAAAGATACAGTGGAGGAGGACGGCTCCATCAACGACGACTACCGCATCGACTATCTCAGAAAGCACATCGAACAGATGAAAGAGGCTGTGGATGAGGGCGTGGATCTGATGGGATATACGCCGTGGGGATGTATTGACCTGGTCTCTGCCTCTACGGGCGAGTATGCAAAGCGCTACGGCATGATCTATGTGCGGCGCTACGATGACGGAACAGGCGACTTCGCGCGTCTGAAGAAGAAATCATTTTACTGGTATCAGGAAGTAATCCGCTCGAATGGGGAGGAGCTTTGATGGAGAGCAGAAAAATCATCTTTCTTGATGTGGACGGCACGCTTGTCGACTATGAGGGGAGGATTCCCCAAAGCGCGGCCGAGGCTGTGCGCCTTGCCAGAAAGCGGGGGCACAGAGTCTATATCTGCACAGGAAGAAGCCGGGCAGAGGTTTATCCCAAGATATGGGACGTCGGTCTGGATGGGATGATCGGCGGAAATGGAAATTATGTGGAGGACAACGGGCAGGTGATTATGCACCTTTGTCTTTCCCCGGATCAGTGCCGCAGAATCGTCGACTGGCTTCATGAGCGGAAGAGGGAATTTTATCTGGAATGTAATGCAGGGCTTTTTGGAAGCGAACATTTTGAGACGGCAGGAGAGCCGGTGGTACAGATGTACAGCAGGCGGAAAGGAGAGGAAGACTCTGGCGTCCGGACGGTGAGGGAGGCATTCCCGGATATGATATTCGGCGCGGACCTTTACAGGAATGACGTGAACAAGGTCAGCTTCATCCTGGACTCCTATGAGGATTATCTTGATGCCGAAAAAGAGTTTCCTGACCTGAAAGCAGGAACCTGGGGCGGCGTCGGGGAGACGGCTCTGTTTGGCGACCTTGCCGTAAAGGACATCGACAAGGCGTATGCCATGGACATTCTTCTGGAACATCTGCATGCTTCTGTGGAAGATACAGTCGCTTTCGGCGATGCAAAGGTGGACATTCCCATGCTGGAACACAGCGGCGTTGGCGTCGCCATGGGAAATGGCGGAGAAGAGATCCGGGCAATGGCGGATCATGTGACGGATGATGTGGAGAGTGACGGACTGTGGAAAGCATTTGTATACCTTGGGCTGATCTAAAAGACTGACAAAAATCAATCTTGAAACGATAAACGGATTGTTATTTCCGGAAATCTGTGATATCCTATCTGTAATGGCGGCGTTCTGCCGCCATTTGTATCAATTAATGCCGCATGTTTGCGGCGGATCTCTCATTTTCGGAGCCTGAATTCCAGGCGCATACCCGATGATGATAAAAGTTTAATGAGAAATCTCACTGGAAATGCGGGCCGCGCTTTTACACATCCGGCAAATGTGCTAAAATAATAGCAGATTCCTTTTCCTGCAGGGTATTTCTCATACTTACACAGGAAAGGAGAAGTGTATGACACAGGCAAACGACAATTTTATAATGCTTCCCAAAGTGGATATCTGCTTTAAAGGATTGATGAACAATCCGAAAGTCAGAACAGGATTTATCGCCGCTCTTTTACAGAAAGACCCGAAGACGATCAGAGAGACAAAACTTCTTCCTACCATACTTGGACAGAATTATCCTGAGGATAAGCTGGGGATACTTGACGTACGGGTGGAGATGGAAGATAAGACCCAGATTGACATGGAGATGCAGGTGGCGTATTTTGATTACTGGGATGCGCGCAGCATTTTCTATCTGAGCAGGATGTTTACAGATCAGTTAAAAAAGGGAGAGCCTTATGAGAAACTGAAAAAATGTATACATGTTAGTATTCTTGACTTTAGCCTCTTTGAAGATGATCAAGAATGTTATCGCACGATCAGTTTCTGTGACAGGAAAACCGGACAAGAGTATACTGATCTTATGGAAATCCAGATCCTGGAACTCAGAAAGATCACCGAAGAACTGAAAAGAGAGGGCGATATTATTAAGTGGATGAGGTTCCTCGGCGGGAAGAGCAGGAAGGAGTTTGAAGATATGGCCCAAACAAATGAATATATCGAAGAGGCGTGCAGAGAACTGGATCGTATGAGTGCAGATGAACGCGCCAAACTGGAATATGAGGCCCGCGAGCGAGCCATAAGAGACTATAACTCACAGATGAACAGTGCTTTGAAACGCGGTATGCAAAAAGGAATAGAAAAAGGAATAGAGAAAGGAATAGAAAAAGGAATAGAAAAGGGGAGAGAGCAGACACTGGAGTATCTGATCAGGAAAAAACTTGACAAGGGAAAGAATCTTTCGGAAATAGCAGAGGATCTGGAAGAGACGGAGCGATTTGTAAAGGAGATGATCGGCAGGATGGAGAATCTGTAAAATCAGAGCGAAGTACAGGTTATAGGGATAAGCCTCCATGCTGCATTAGTATCTTGAAAAATCTGGAGAAAGCGGGTACAATAAATAGCGGGACGAGGGCCCAAATGTACAATAAAGGAGATATGGAAATGAGCAGGAAACCAACCGTATTGATGATATTAGACGGCTACGGATTAAGAGGTGACAAGCATGGAAATGCAGTTGCCGAGGCGGCTACACCAGTTATGGATAAACTGATGGCCAGGTGCCCGTTCGTGAGAGGAAATGCCAGCGGCATGGCAGTAGGACTTCCGGACGGACAGATGGGAAACTCCGAGGTAGGACATCTGAACATGGGCGCAGGCCGTATCGTATACCAGGATCTCACCAAGATCACTAAGGCGATCCAGGATGGAGATTTCTTTGAGAATAAAGCGCTTGTGGAAGCTTGTGAGAATGTAAAGAAAAATGATTCCGCGCTTCATCTGATGGGACTTGTATCTGACGGCGGAGTACACAGCCACAACACACATATTTACGGACTTCTTGAGCTGGCAAAGAGACAGGAGATCGAGAAAGTGTATGTACACTGTTTTCTTGACGGACGTGACACGCCTCCGGCATCGGGAAAAGAGTATGTAGAAGAACTGGAAGCAAAGATGAAAGAGATCGGCGTGGGCGAGGTCGCTACAGTTGCGGGACGCTACTATGCAATGGACCGCGACAACCGCTGGGACCGCGTGGAGAAAGCTTACAGAGCTCTCGTATACGGAGAGGGAGATCAGGCTGATTCCGCCCCGGAGGGGATCCAGGCTTCGTACGATAAGGACGTGACAGACGAGTTTGTAGTGCCGATGACGGTGATGAAGAACGGCGCTCCGACAGCCACGGTAAAGGACGGAGATTCTGTCATCTTCTTCAACTTCCGCCCGGACCGTGCAAGAGAGATCACGAGAACATTCTGCGACGATGATTTCACCGGCTTTGACAGGGGCGAGAGAGTGAAGACGACTTATGTATGCTTCACGGAGTACGACGTCACGATCCCGAACAAACTGGTCGCATTCGTCAAAGAAGAGATTACCAACACATTCGGCGAGTTCCTTGCGGCACATGGATTAAAGCAGGCTCGTATCGCCGAGACAGAGAAGTACGCCCATGTGACTTTCTTCTTTAACGGCGGCGTTGAGGAGCCGAATCCGGGAGAGGACCGTATCCTTGTGAATTCCCCGAAAGTTGCGACATACGACCTGAAACCTGAGATGAGCGCATATGAAGTGTGCGATAAACTGTGCGGGGCCATCCGCTCCGGCAAATACGATGTGATCATCATCAACTTCGCAAACCCGGATATGGTAGGACATACCGGGGTGGAGAATGCGGCGGTCAAGGCGATCGAGGCTGTTGACGAGTGCGTTGGAAAGACAGTCGACGCTATCAAAGAAGTCGGCGGACAGATGTTCATCTGCGCTGACCACGGAAATGCCGAGCAGCTCATCGACGAGGAGACAGGCGAGCCGTTCACGGCTCACACGACAAATCAGGTTCCGTTCATCCTCGTGAATGCAGATCCGTCTTATAAACTGAGAGAGGGCGGATGCCTCGCGGACATCGCCCCGACGCTGATCGAGATGATGGGAATGGAGCAGCCAAAAGAAATGACAGGGAAATCTCTGATCGTCAAATAAGATGCTTCGGAATATAAAATAAGAGGCATAAGCATGAGAAATTACAGGGGCACGGCAGAAATGGCCGCGCCTCTGTCTATATGGAAGAACTTTTGCGAGGCGGACGCCGACCGGCATGGACGGACAGCCGGAAGCCGCTGCCTGCAATACCGACAGGAAAGAAGGAAACAGAAATATATGCGTGAAAAACTGACAAAGAGCGATGTGGAGAAGATCCAGGCTGAGATCGAGCACCGCAAACTTGTAGAGCGGAAAGAACTGATCGAGGCAGTGAAAGAAGCCCGTTCCCACGGGGATCTCAGTGAGAACTTTGAATATCATGCAGCCAAAAAAGAAAAGAACAGAAATGAAAGCCGCATCCGATATCTGGAGAGGATGCTCAGGACGGCTGTTATTGTGGAGGATCATTCCAAAGCCGACGAGGTAGGACTTAACAATACGGTTGAAATCTACTATGAGGATGAGGACGAGGTGGAGACTTACCGGATCGTAACGTCTGTGCGTGGCAGTTCTCTGAACGGACTGGTCAGCATAGAATCTCCGATCGGGAAAGCGCTGCTCGGACATAAAGAGGGAGACCGTGTATACGTGAAAGTCAGGGAAGATTACGGATATCATGTCGTGATACGAAAAGTGATCAAGACAGAGAGCGAAGACGGGGATCAGATCAGAAGCTATTAATTGCAAGGATACATGGATCAGAAGTTATTAATTGCAGGGATATATTTTGACAGTAAGCAGAAAGGAAGTAAGAGAGATGGGATACTCAATCGCTGTTTTTGATCTGGACGGAACGATCACAGATTCCGGCACAGGGATCATGAATGCGATCCGTTATGCGATCGAAAAGAAGAAATTTGCGGAGCCGCTAGAAAAGGTGATGAGATCATTTATCGGCCCTCCGCTCCGGGAACAGTTCCAGTCTGTTTTCGGGCTGGATGAAAGCGAAAGCCGCGAGATGGTGGAGTTGTACCGGGTTTACTACGAAGACAGAGGGATATTTGAAAACCGTGTTTATGACGGCGTGCCCGAGATGCTGGAAACGCTGAAAAACAAAGGCGTTACCGTTCTGATGGCGACTTCAAAGCCGGAGAAATATGCAAATGTGATCGCTGAACATTTCGGGCTGCTGAGATATTTTGACTTTATCGGCGGCGCATGCATGGACGGGACGAGGACGGCCAAAGACGAAGTGATCGGATATGTGATCGAAGCCTGCGGGATCTCCGAAGAAGAGAGAAAACAGGCAGTGATGATCGGGGATCGCCGCCACGACATACTCGGAGCAAAAAAGACCGGACTTCACAGCATGGGAGTCCTGTACGGGTACGGGAGCAGAGAGGAACTTGAGGAAGCGGGGGCAGAAGAGATCGTGTGTCTGCCATGTGATATCTGTGCATCATTTGTTTAACAGAAAATTAGCAAAACATCTGGTATGATTTTTACATTCCCTGTTTACAATAAGGACGTAACAGAGATGAAGCTGCTCTTTTGAACAATGCATAACATGTATGCATGATGCAGACGGGGGATGAAAAAATGTACAGAGGACTATGGAATCTTATCACAAAGCATATGGACAACAGTCATGCGGTATCGGTCTTTCTTCCGGTCATGATCGTCGGATGGACGCTGGCAGGAGTACTGGCCGGACTTGTTATATGTATGTATACAGGGACGGGCATTGTTACGGCGCTGGCGGATCTGATCTGCGCGGGAGGATATGCCGGGCTGATCATGGGGCTGTTAGGCGGATGTTTCTTCCTCTACAGGATAGGAGAATAATTGAATAACAGAGAACTGACACAGAGAATCCTCTGCCGGGCGGACCGACAGAGGATTTTTCTGTGCCAGTTCTTTTGGATTTTCAGATCTTTTAATTCGCTTTTTCCAGATTTTTAAATGCTGTGGAGAGCATCAGTTTGATCCTGTTCAACTGGTTTACTTCACTTGCGCCCGGATCAAAATCGATCGCCACAACGTTTGACTCGGGATGCCGTCTTCTCAGCTCTTTGATAACCCCTTTGCCGACCACGTGGTTCGGCAGGCAGGCGAACGGCTGTGTACACACGATATTTCCGGCGCCGCTGTGGATAAGCTCGAGCATCTCTCCGGTGAGGAACCATCCCTCGCCGGTCTGGTTTCCGATGGACACGATCTCGGACGCCATCTTCGCCAGATCCTCGATACGTGCCGGCGGATCGAAGTGCTTACTCTCGGCAAATGCCCTGGAAGCAGGGGAGCGCAGCCACTCTACGGCCTTGATGCCCAGGTTTCCGACCAGCGCTTTTGTCTTCTTGAACCCAAGGTGGGACACCTTGAAATTCTGATTGTAGAAGCAGCACTGCATGACGTCGATCAGATCGGGAACGACCGCCTCGGCGCCCTCCGCCTCCAGAAGATCCACCAGATGATTGTTGGCGGCGGGAAGAAACTTCACAAGGATCTCGCCCACGACGCCCACGCGCGGTTTTTTAATATCCAGGATCTCGATATTGTCAAAGTCGTTGATGATGTCGCGGCAGAGCTTCTTGAACTTTCTGCGCGACGGATAGCCCTCGGATACAAACTTCTGGACGACCTCCACCCATTTGCGGTGCACTGCGTTTGTCGTGCCGGGAACCGCCTCGTAGGGGCGCATCCGGTAGACGCATTTCATAAAGATGTCGCCGAATACGGCAGCGTATGCAAGGCGCACGGCGAGAGGCAGGGTGATCTTGAATCCCGGGTTTGCTTCCAGGCCGCTTAAGTTGATGGAGATGACCGGGATATGTCCGTATCCCGCTTTTTTGAGCGCCCGGCGGATAAAGCCGATGTAGTTGGAAGCACGGCAGCCTCCTCCCGTCTGGCTGATGATGACCGCCAGATGATCCGTGTCATAGTCGCCGGAGAGGATCGCGTCCATGATCTGTCCGACGACGATGAGAGACGGATAGCAGGCGTCGTTGTTTACATATTTGAGTCCCATGTCCACTGCCTGGCGGTTGTCGTTGGGAAGCACTTCGATCTTATATCCGGCGGCCTTGAAAGCGGGCTCCAGAAGCTCGAAGTGGATCGGAGACATCTGCGGGCAGAGGATCGTGTGCGTCTGGCGCATCTCTTTTGTAAACGGCACTTTCTCGATGGAAGCCGGGCGGATGGTGCGCTCGGCTTTCTTCTGTTCGCGCACACGGATGGCGGCGAGCAGGGAGCGCACGCGGATGCGGGCCGCTCCAAGGTTGTTGACCTCGTCGATCTTCAGCGTCGTATAGATCTTGTCGGAGCCGGTCAGGATGTCGGCCACCTCGTCTGTGGTCACGGCGTCCAGGCCGCATCCAAAAGAGTTGAGCTGGATCAGGTCCAGATTTTCCGTTGTCTTCACATAGTTTGCCGCCGCGTACAGACGGGAGTCGTACATCCACTGGTCCATGACGTTTAAGGGCCGTTCCACCTGATGCAGATGGGAGACGGAGTCTTCTGTCAGCACGGCGATATTATATGATGTGATCATCTCGGGCAGACCGTGGTTGACTTCCGGATCGATGTGATACGGACGTCCTGCCAGCACGATGCCCCGGTTTCCGGTCTCATTTAAGAAACGGATCGTCTCCTCGCCCTTGTCGCGCATATCCTGACGGCACGCGGCCAGCTCTGTCCATGCGTCGTGTACGGCGGAGAGGATCTCGTTCTCGTTTAAAGAGTACTTCTCCCCCAGTTCCTCGATCAGACGGTAGGAGAGCGTCTCCTCGCTCTGGAACGAGAGGAACGGATGGATGAAATCGACTTCCCCGTTTACGATCGTATCCATATTGTTCTTGATATTCTCCGGGTAGGAAGTCACGATCGGGCAGTTGTAGTGGTTGTTGGCGTCCTCAAACTCGTTTCGCTCATAGGGAACGGACGGATAGAAGATATGTTTTATGCCTTTATTGATCAGCCACTGTACATGCCCGTGCGCAAGTTTCGCCGGATAGCACTCGGACTCGCTTGGGATGGGCTCGATGCCCAGTTCGTAGATATTCCTTGTCGAAGCAGGGGAGAGCACCACCCGGAATCCAAGTTTTGTAAAAAATGTAAACCAGAACGGATAGTTCTCGTACATGTTCAGAACGCGGGGGATACCGATCACACCGCGCTTTGCCTCCTCTTCGGAGAGAGGTTCATAGTCGAAGTAGCGGTGCAGCTTATAGTCGAACAGGTTCGGCATCGTGTTCTTTGACTTTTCCTTGCCGAGTCCGCGCTCACAGCGGTTTCCCGTGATGAATTTACGCCCGCCGCTGAAGTGATTGATCGTCAGACGGCATGTGTTCGTACAGGCGCGGCATTTTGTCATCGTTGTGGAGTACTCCATGGAGCGGATGTCCTCGATGGAGAGCATCGTCGTACCTTCGCATTCGGTATATCTCTCCCGGGCGATCAGAGCCGCGCCAAACGCTCCCATGATCCCTGCGATGTCCGGACGGATCGCCTCGCAGTCAGCGATCTTCTCAAAACTTCTTAAGACCGCATTGTTGTAAAATGTGCCGCCCTGCACGACGATGTGGTTTCCAAGCTCTGACGCGCTGGATACTTTAATGACCTTAAAGAGCGCATTCTTGATGACAGAGTAGGCAAGCCCGGCAGAAATGTCCGCGACAGCCGCGCCCTCTTTCTGCGCCTGCTTTACCTTGGAGTTCATAAACACCGTACAGCGGGTGCCAAGGTCGATCGGGTTCTGTGCATAGAGAGCCTCATGAGCGAAGTCCTCTACAGAATAGTTCAGCGATTTGGCGAAGGTCTCGATGAACGAGCCGCATCCGGAGGAGCATGCCTCGTTGAGCTGCACACTGTCGACCGTCTGATTTTTGATCTTGATGCACTTCATATCCTGTCCGCCGATGTCCAGGATACAGTCCACGTCAGGCTCAAAGAAAGCGGCGGCATAGTAGTGCGCCACTGTCTCTACTTCGCCCTCGTCCAGCATAAGGGCGGCCTTGATGAGCGCCTCGCCGTAACCGGTGGAGCAGGAGTGTACGATCTCTACTCCCTCCGGGAGTTTCTCGTAGATATCTTTGATGGCGGAGATCGTCGTACCGAGAGGATCCCCGTCGTTATTGTGATAGAAAGAATACAGCAGTGTGCCGTCCTCGCCTACGAGAGCGGCCTTTGTCGTAGTGGAGCCTGCGTCAATGCCGAGAAAAGCCTTGCCGCGGTATGTAGGGAGGTCTTTCACAGGCACCTGATGCTTCGCATGGCGTGCTGTGAATTCTTCATATTCGGCACTGGTGGCGAAGAGCGGCTCGAGGCGGTCTACCTCGATCTCCATCTTTACTTTCTTCGCCAGTCTGTTCTGAAGCTCCTGGAGCGCCACCGGGGTATCTTTCTTCGAGTTCAGCGCAGAGCCGATGGCGGCGAACAGATGCGAGTGGTTCGGAGCGACGATATGTTCGTCGTCCAGCTTGAGAGTACGGATAAACGCAGCCCTCAGCTCTGAGAGGAAATGCAGCGGGCCGCCCAGAAACGCTACATGGCCGCGGATCGGCTTGCCGCAGGCAAGTCCGCTGATCGTCTGGTTTACTACCGCCTGAAAGATAGAAGCGGCCAGGTCTTCTTTTGACGCGCCGTCGTTGATGAGCGGCTGGATGTCGGATTTGGCAAACACACCGCAGCGGGCCGCGATGGAGTAGAGAGCTTTATAGCTTTTCGCGTATTCATTCAGACCGGATGCGTCCGTCTGGAGAAGAGAGGCCATCTGGTCGATAAAGGAGCCTGTGCCGCCGGCACAGACGCCGTTCATCCTCTGCTCGACATTACCCCCTTCAAAATAGATGATCTTGGCGTCCTCGCCGCCCAGTTCGATGGCGACGTCCGTCTGCGGCGCATAGTCCTGCAGCGCCGTAGATACGGCGATGACCTCTTGGACAAAGGAAACGCCCAGATTTTTGGCGAGCGTAAGCCCTCCGCTCCCGGTGATGACCGGAGAGACATGGATCGCCCCGAGTTTATAGAGCGCGCGTCCGAGCAGGTCGGAGAGCGTCTCCTGGATATTTGCATAATGACGTTCGTAGTCAGAGAAGAGGACCTCGTTTTCCTCGTCCAGAATCGCAATCTTTACTGTTGTGGAACCGATATCGATCCCGAGAGTATGTAATTCTTTCAGATTCATTGTGTGATCTCCAATCTTTTGTATTAAATATTTATATGAGTTATTTCCTATTAATATATCACTGCATTTTGCAGCAATATACATTATACGACAGAATTATAAAAAAGACAATTGTTATTATTATGCGGTAATTCAAAATAATTCCTGTACTTATGGATAAATTATATAAAGATGATGTGAAAGGCATGAAAAGGGATAACTACCGTTTGACAAACAGTAAGGCGGAATGTACAATTGTATAGGATTAAACAGGGAAACTGGAGGATTCCGGTAATACATTCTGAAAGTGAGGAGAGATCATTCTTGAACTGGCTTGATAAATTAGAGAGAAAAATAGGACGTTTTGCAATTCCAAACCTTACGGTGTTTCTTCTGGTCGGTTATGTGATCGGCTATGGCGTCATGTATCTCATGCCGGAGATGATCGGCTATCTGACGCTGGAACCGATGCTGATCTTAAGAGGACAGGTGTGGAGGATTCTGTCATGGGTGCTCATCCCGCCGACGACAAATCTCATCTCGCTGGCATTTCTCGTGCTGTTATACTATTCCCTCGGGACGGCTCTTGAGAGGACCTGGGGGAGTTTCCGGTACAATGTGTACATTTTTTCAGGACTGTTGTTCACAGTGCTGGCGGTGTTCGGCCTGTATGCTTTCTACTATTTCGTATATGGGATCGAGATGCCGTTGTCCACGGTCAGCCTGATCGGCACGAACTATATCACGATGTCCATATTCCTTGCATTTGCGGCAATCTATCCTGATATGGAAGTGATGCTGTATTTCATCCTTCCGGTCAAAATGAAATGGATGGCGCTTGTCTATGTCGTGATGGCTGCGTATTACTTCATCCGCGGCGGTCTGGGGACACGCGTGGCGATCGGAGCGTCGCTTCTGAATTTTGTCATATTTTTCCTGTCCAGCCGCAATATGGGGCGGTTCGGCCCCGGGGAGCGGGCCAGGAAAGCCAGGTTCAGGCGTCAGTCGTCGCCTCATATGAAGTACACAAACGGGGCGCAGCACCGCTGCGCGATATGCGGCAGGACTGAACTGGACGATCCGTGTCTGGAATTCCGTTTCTGCTCAAAATGCAGGGGAAACTATGAGTACTGCCAGGATCATCTGTTTACGCATGAGCATGTGAAATAAGGAGAGTTTATATTTATGAAAAAGACTAAAGTAGTTTGCACAATGGGACCAAATACAAACGACAGAGAGCTGATGAAAGCCCTGATCCAGAACGGGATGGACGTTGCCCGCTTTAACTTCTCCCACGGGGACCACGAGGAGCAGAAAGGCAGGATGGATCTGCTCAAGCAGCTAAGGGAAGAGCTGAACGCCAATACTGCGATCCTTCTGGACACAAAAGGACCTGAGATCCGCACCGGCAGGCTCAAAGACGGGAAAAAGGTCATACTGGAGAACGGCGCTGTTTTTACGCTTACAACGGATGAGATCGAAGGGGACGGGACGAAAGTATCTATCACATACGCCGGCCTCCCGGAAGACGTGGACCGCGGCAGCACGATCCTCATAGACGACGGGTTGATCGGACTGAAAGTCGTCAGGAAAACAGATAAAGACATCGTCTGCGAAGTGGTAAACGGCGGGGAACTCGGAGAGAAGAAAGGCGTCAACGTGCCGAACGTGGCTGTGAGGCTCCCTGCGATCACCGAGAAAGATAAAGATGACATCCGGTTCGGCGTGGAACAGGGGATCGATTTTATCGCTGCATCCTTTGTAAGGAACGCAGAGTGCGTGCTTGAGATCAAAGCGTTCTTAAAAGATCTGGACGCACCGTATATCCCGATCATCGCCAAGATCGAGAATGCGGAGGGACTGAAAAACATCGACGAGATCATCCGCGCTGCGGACGGGATCATGGTCGCAAGAGGAGATCTCGGAGTTGAGATCCCTGCAGAGGAAGTCCCGTATCTGCAGAAGATGATGATCCAGAAATGCAACAGCAATTTCAAGACAGTCATAACCGCGACACAGATGCTCGACTCCATGATCCGCAATCCGCGCCCTACAAGAGCGGAAGTAACAGATGTCGCAAATGCAGTCTATGACGGCACAGATGCGGTCATGCTCTCCGGCGAGACCGCGCAGGGGAAATATCCTCTCGAGGCGCTCCAGATGATGGTGCACATCATCGAGAACACCGAGCAGCATCTGGATTATGATATGATGCTCAACAGGGCGGGAGAGCACTTGAAGAGCGGTCTGTCCAGCGCCATCGGATATTCTTCCGTGCTGGCGGCGGCCAATCTGAACGCAAAATGCATCATCACACCTTCTGTATCGGGAGCCACGACAAGAGTCGTGTCAAATCTGAGGCCGCGTCAGGATATCCTCGGCATCACTCCGAACGAGCGCGCGCTCAGGAGGATGTCCATCTACTGGGGCGTGCGTCCGCTCAAGACGATGCAGTATAAGACGACAGATGATATCTGCAACGGAGCCATCGAACTTGCGACAGTGAAACAGTATATCGAGCCGGGCGACGTGGTTGTCCTCACAGCCGGCATCCCGTCCAAGAACATCAGTCAGGAGCACACGACGACGAGCAATATGATGAGGATCGCTACTGTAGAATAGAAGAGCAGCAGATAAGGAGATAAGACAGATGATAAAGAGACCATTTGTGACAAAGGAACAGATCGAAGAGATCGCAAAGAATTATCCGACTCCGTTTCATCTCTATGATGAAAGAGGGATACGGGAAAATGCAAAAGCGCTCAAAGAAGCGTTCGCATGGAATCCGGGATATAAGGAGTACTTTGCAGTAAAGGCCACTCCCAATCCGTTCCTTATAGATATTTTAAAGGAGTACGGCTGCGGCTGCGACTGTTCCTCTTATACAGAGCTGATGCTCTCGGAAGCGCTCGGCATCCGGGGAGAGGACATTATGTTCTCATCCAACGACACGCCGGCAGAGGAATTTGTCCTGGCGGACAGGCTCGGGGCGATCATCAATCTCGACGATATCACGCATATCGAATTCCTGGAGAAAGCGATCGGTCATATTCCGGAGAAGATAAGCTGCCGCTATAATCCCGGCGGTCTCTTCAAGATCAGCAACGATATCATGGACAATCCGGGCGACGCGAAATACGGCATGACGTCTGAGCAGATCCTGGAAGCGTTCCGGACACTTAAGAGCAAGGGGGCGAAGGAGTTCGGGATACACGCGTTCCTTGCCAGCAACACAGTGACGAACGACTACTATCCGATGCTCGCAAAAGTCCTGTTTGAGCAGGCAGTAAGACTTGCAAAAGAGGCGGGCGTGCACATCGGTTTTATCAATCTGTCCGGCGGCATCGGCATCCCGTACAGCCCTGATCAGGAGCCGAACGATATCCGCGTCATCGGAGAGGGCGTGCGCAGGGTATACGAGGAAGTCCTTGTCCCGGCCGGTATGGGAGACATAGCGATCTATACAGAGCTGGGACGATACATGATGGGACCGTACGGCTGTCTCGTGACAAAAGCGATCCATGAGAAAAATACGTACAAGGACTATATCGGCGTCGACGCCTGCGCGGTCAATCTGATGCGTCCGGCCATGTACGGCGCCTATCACCATATCACAGTTCTTGGAAAAGAGGACGCCCCGTGCGATCACAAATACGATGTGACAGGTTCCCTGTGCGAGAATAACGACAAGTTTGCCATCGACCGGATGCTGCCGAAGATCGATATCGGCGATTATCTCGTGATACACGACGCCGGAGCGCATGGATTCTCCATGGGATATAATTACAATGGCAAGCTCAGATCCGCGGAGCTTCTCCTTAAGGAGGACGGAAGTGTGCAGCTTATCAGGAGAGCGGAGACTCCGGAGGACTACTTTGCGACTTTCGACTGCTTTGACATCGGGAAGAAACTTACCGGAAAAGCTGATGCAAAATAACTGTTGCACGGCATATTTTTTAGTGATATAATCTAAACGTTCTCCGGCGGATACCGGAGAACATACAGACGCCGATGTGGCGGAATTGGCAGACGCACTTGACTCAAAATCCAATGCGCTCGGCTGATAGGTAACTTTTAAATCCCTTGATTTTTCAAGGCTTGTAACAACTTAATGACTTGCTTCGTTTTCAATATCCCTCCTGCATATCCCTCCAAAATCGGAAAGGATATACAAGGAATAAGGGATTTGAAATATAAGCCGCTGTGGTGGAATTGGCAGACACACCTGACTCAAAATCAGACGGAGAATATCCGTGCCGGTTCGAGTCCGGCCAGCGGCACCAGCAAATTCAGCTCTTTAGCTTACGGCTAGGGAGCTTTTTTCTTGTCAAAAGTTCTAACCTACTGCCTTTTCAATTTCCGCTGCCGTCTGTGACGGGAATACGGATAATATCGCATTGGCAGATGAAACCTTGCTACTGTAGTCTAAATGCGTATAGATATTAGATGTTGTAGAAATGTCACTGTGACCGAGCCATTCCTGTATCTGTTTCAAGCTCACGCCATTAGCATATAAAAGGCTGGCACAGCTATGCCTCAAATCGTGAAAGCGGATTTTCCGCAGATTATATTTTTTCAGCAACAAGGGAAAATGTTGTGTCAGATAACCGGGTTTTATTCTTTCCCCGATTTCATTAACATAGATAAAGTCCAGATAATCCGTGCAATAACAGTCACCACACAATCGCCGGTTCTGTTTCTGTTCCCGATACATCTTGATAAGTAAATCTTCAAACGGCTTAACAAGCGGCAGCGTGCGGCGGCTGGTCTTTGACTTTGTCCGCTCTTTCTCAATAAGCACATTGCCACGCCCGTCGTTCAGATTGACTTCTGTTACAGTGTATTTGATTGTGATAGTTTTACGCTCAAAATCAATCGCACTCCATTTCAGACCTATTACTTCACTACGGCGCAGACCATAGAAAGCAGCGAGGATAATCGCCAGTTCCATAGGGTCGCCTTTAGAAACTTTGAACAAAGTGTCAAGTTCTTCTTTATTATAGTAGGAAGCTACAAATTTGTTCTTCTTTGGTCTTTCCACACGGTCTGCCGGGTTTGATTTGATGAGTCCAATCTGAAAAGCATATTGCAGAGCCTTTCTGATATTGGCATGGCGGTGAATAACAGTGTTAGCAGACAGCCCCTTATCTAATTCTGACTGATAGTAGTCTTGAATGTATTTAGGGTTTTCCTCAATCTCTGTCAAAGTATATCGTTTCTCTAAAAAGTAGGGAACAATACGCTTTTTCACAGAGCATGTGTAAGAAGCCATTGTTGTTTCTTCTACACACTGTTTCATCATTTCCAGCCATTCCAGCATAAAATCCGTAAACAAGATAGATACCTCGTTTGTCGCCGGATTGATACTGTCTGCCGGATTGTCCTCGATCCAGCCAAGCGTGACCGCATAATCAAGAGAATTTGTGATAATCTCATGTAGCTGTAAGATTACCACCTTTGAAGCGTGATGTTCTGTCCTCTCATAATTGTAATAGTTCTCAATGTCCGTAGTCCTCAAATCACAGATACGAATTGTCTTTTTTTGAAAATACGGTGTGAGATACATTCTCACATTGTAAGAGTATAGAGCATATGTTTCTGCTTCTAAGGTCTTAAGGTTGAGATGGTCTTTCAGCCATTTGTCGAGGAACTTATCAAACGGGAGTTCTTTATCCGTCATAGCGTCCTCTGGCGTGAAATTCTTTCTCGTTTCCAAAAGCATAGCTTCCGCACGCTTCTGATTTCCCTTTACGGGAAGTCCTGTACTGATTGATTTTGTACGCCTTTTGCCAGTGCTGTCCTTATAGCTTAAAATCATCTGGAAATATCCGTTTTGTTTTCGTAAATGTCCTGCTACCATGTTTGTCCTCCTAATAGCAGCAGCCATTCACCTATCACTGACTATGTCAAGTATAACAGGTTCTA
>CALWAR010000054.1 GCA_944375765.1 uncultured Mediterraneibacter sp.
AGAAGCGCACAAGAAAAAAAAGCATGCCGTTTTTTCTGGCACGCTGTAAGAGATAAGTTTATGAAAATGCGATTATAATTCGCTGCTTTTGCGCAAGAGACGGGAACTTTATTTTGCGGGACGACAATTAACTGCCACAAAAAAAGTATCCTTATATAACGTGATTTCCGGCGGTTCCACTTTTTGTTCTTCTTCAATGCCCTTTGCCGATTCGTCAGTTTGTTTGCCTGCGCCTAATGCCAGTCCGGCAATACATGCAACCACAATACCCACTACAATCAAACCTATAATAATTTTTTTCCTAGCCCCTGCTTTTTTTACTTCCGGCTCCTCAGAAAAATCAATTTCTAAAGAACTATTCTCGGATGTATCGTTAATTGTCTCTTCTGATTCTGCATTCTTCTGGTAATCTTTTTCATCCATTGTAACATCCCCCTTAATGACTTAAATCTATATCGGCAAATTTAGTATACCTCGGAGTAACTTAAAACACAATGTTAATATGAAAATTATAATACAATCTTTCAGAGGTGAAAGAATGAAATATCCTGAAAGAATCCGAGGATTACGACAAGATCATGATTATACGCAACAACAAATTGCTGATATGTTGGGTATTGCACAGACAACATATTCACAGTATGAATTAGAAAAACGTCCATTGCCTATTGAGTACCTTGTTGCATTATGCAAATTCTATAACGTGTCTGCCGACTACATGCTCGGTTTGACGGATAAGAAAAGACCTTGATAAGCAGTTACCGCTGTGAAAGAGGTCTTTTAATATGGATTGTTTAGCCATACTTCACTGTACCCTCTGGCAATATTAAACTGTCTGTACCTATGCAGTCGCTCGCCACTCTCTAACAATCTTTCTTTTCCCACATTCTCACATTCAAAATAAACATCATCTGGTAGGAGATTCATTTCATGCTCTTTCGGATTTTCTTCCGGTATAACATACCGAACTGAAATGTAATTTGTTTCTGTATGCCGTTCATAGTCCAACATCTTCCCAAAAGGCAACACGATCTGAAAGACGATTTCAATCTCCTCCTCTGTCATTTCGTTAGACATTCTTCTAAACATCTCACATCTCCGTACAACTGTATTTTTATACAGTCTACCATAATACAGCTTATATTTCAATACCCTGCATGGATATACTGAAAAGAAAAGGTGATTTTCATGGCAGAAATATTTATTGATTTAGAGAGCATATTAAAAAGGAAAAAGATAAGCAAGAACAAATTATGTATGAATTGCGGTTTGCAAAGGACACAGCTCAATAATTACTGTAAAAACAAAGTGGCTCGAATCGATCTTAAAATTTTAGCCCGGTTGTGTGAATATTTAGACTGTACTCCGAATGATATCTTAAAGCTGTCTCATTCAGAAGCAAATGGTGACGAAGAAATTCTGACGTCTGAATTTTTCGACACGTCAGACAGTGACATTGAAACACAGGAATTGGAAAACTATCTTCAAGGCTTATCTGAACAGGAGCTTTCAGAAACCGTTGACCTCTTCTTAAAAAATGAGTTCAATGAAATTGATCCCGGATTCCGTTCTTACTATAATAAAGAACTAGATCGTCTGCGAATGTTTGACGCTTTACGTGAGCAGGTTAAAATTTTAAAGAAATATAAAAAGGAATTAGAAAAGTATTCTCGTAAGGAAGAAGCCTATCAGATTAAAATGAAAAATCTTGATAAGCTTTATGATATGTTTCTCGAGTGGCAGAATGGTCTTAGAGAAAGCAATGATTCATATATTGAAACATTTTATTTGGATAATATCGACAAGCTGTTAGCGTCATTCCCGGAAATAGAAGATCTGTGTATCAACGTTGTAAAAAAAATGATTCGGACAGCACGAGAGGAAAAAGGTATTTCCAATATTAAGGACAGATATAAAATCACCGAACCCGAGAAACCGAAACAGAATATAGAGTTCCAGAAAGATCAGGTTGACAGAAGCTATTCCGAAAAGACAGACGCCGATTTATTAAAAATGCTCGGGAGAAGCACGCTCTCCTATCTGGTATTCGTGATTGATGATGCATTAAAGAACCGGAGTACCGAAAAGCTCAAGCTGGCGATTCGGTTTGTTTTTGCCCATTATACCGATTCCAATACAAAAGGGAAAGAAAGTTCCCGGAAAGCCCAACAGGAAACCAACAGTCTCGGTAAAACTTCCGGTACGACAATGGTGAATCTTCTGAAAGAATATAATTCGATGATTCCGGATTAACAATAAATTTTAAAGACCCTCCAGGGGGTCTTTTTTTGTGCACCCTTTTATGCCGGTATGGGGGAACACTCAATCATCTCTTCAAACTCGGCTCAATAATCCATACTTAAGATGTCGACAGGGAGATTAAAAGAAGGAGGAAACATACTGGCGCCGGTATAGGAAACTATACCAATGAAAAATCAGAATACTAATAACATTAAGTTGAAAACCGGGCTGATTATACAAGAAGCACGGAATGGAAAACAGATGTCTCGAAAAAAGTTGCTCTGTGAATTAGAGGAGTACGGAATATCACTTTCTATGGATGCATTAAAATCATATGAGACAGGCAGAATTAACATTCCATCTGCAACACTTTTTGTTATTGCGCATATTCTTGATCTGGATTTAAACAGCTTAAAATCAGCTATAGGAAACGAACTGAAAAAAATTTAACTTTGTGTAGTCTCGCTACACGAAGAGTGTCTTTCTTTCGCTTATACTATAGCCATAGACAAGCACAAAAGTACCGAAGCGGTAGAAAAACATTTCTACTCTATGTACCATCAGACAGCTTGTCCTGCACCTTGAAAATTGAATATGGAACCCGTCAACGTGATTTCAAAGGAGGAGATCAGGATGAAAAGAATTCGTTCCCCGACTAAATAATGAATACCCCCACATCCTCACGGATCGGAGGTATTCATTCTATGCACTGTCAACCGTAGGCGCAGTTACATATTCTGTGGCAAGAACAGTATACCGCGCTGAGATTCATTTTGCAAGGGAGGAAAACCTATGCGAAATCTTGTTGTAAGCGCACTGAAAACGATGATTTACGGTGAAGCATCCACAAAAATGCTCTATGCTGACGGTAAGGCTACTAATAAAGTAGAAGCCATCGTCATCAAGGGCTTTATAAAAGGTGGAGAAGTTCAAGTTCTTCTCTCACCGGAAGATGGACTCGATGTAAGGCTTAATTCCCATTTTTCATTTGGGGATATTCTGAAAATTGATGAAATCTTTGATGTTTCCGATATTCGGATCAGCATCTACAACGGTGAGCTCACTGTTAAGTACGATGCAGAAATTAAGGAGGGCATACTATGAAAAATAGCGTAAAAAAAGCCCTTATCACACTCAAGGATTTCCTTGAAAGCAAAGAGCCTGTCGATATGACAAGAATTATACCGGCTGTTCTTCAGGAAGAGTTTGAAGAATCAATTTCACTTGTTCTGGAGCAGACAATGGTATTAGAGTGCCACATCGAAAAAGGTGTGTACTTTATTAACATGGAACATTCCGGTGTTCGTCCGGGAATGGGATCGACTCCGCTGAAAGTTATTCCGCGGATTTCTCAGGTACTCCGACGGTTCTACCGGAATCAAGGTATACCACTGGCGAAGAACGAAGTTCATATTATGTATTCAGCCAACGGGCTCGTCATCGAGATCGCATTAAACAACTACGGTCTCAAACAGATCAGACGTCGGAATTACGAGCAGGTTAAATTCCTGCGCCAGAAATACGGACGCTGATTATTGACTGCCCTCTCCTCTTATCAGGGGAGAGGGTGAAACGAAAACAAATTATAAGATTTATTATTAGGAGGTCTATATATTATGTCAAATAAGAAAGCATTAGAAGCAATCAATAGTTCAAATGTAGTTGTAGCAACAGAAGAAAACGGATCAACGGGTGTTACCGAAACATTTACAGTCGACAAAGAGCATGCCCATTCCTGCGGTTTTAGTGATGCGGATATTGAAGCCTATTACAAAGCCGTTGAAGCAGGGCAAAAAGCTGTTGCCAACATTAAGACCGAAACCATGCGGGCGATCTCCATTCTTTATATCGTAGACAGCAGGAAATTATATAAGATGGATGACTGTGATTCGATTGCGGAATTTTCTGAAAAACGGCTGAATCTCGCACCCTCTACCTGCTGTACTTATCTGAAAATCGTAGAAAGATTTATGGAAGAATCCGAACCCGGAAAACTTGTATTCCGGAAAGAGTATTCGGGATATGAAAACTATGGCATTTCACAGCTTATGGAAATGTCCTCGATCAAAGATGAAAAGATGCTTAAAACGATAACCCCGGATATGACAGTGACGAAAATCCGGGAGATAAAAAAGAGTGCAAAGAGTCCGCTTCTGAACGGAAAAAAAGAGCCAAAACCGGACACTACAAACCCAGCGTACGACCGGACGTTTAACAGTCTGGAGGATTTTCAGGCAGATTCTGATTCTTTTAAAAATGCTCTGGAGAAAGCAAAAGAAGCTGATCCGAATGTAATGATCCGCGTTTTAATCGAACGGACAGCCTGACGCTTGAGCCTTCTCCGTCCGCAGCCCCCGGCAGGGGGCAAGGCGGAGACGGCGGAGCGTCTCTTGATTTAATAGTAGTTCCACATTATCAGAAAAATAGAAGAAAGTGAGGTGATTTGTTGCAATACGAAAAATTACGTCCGGAGGATATTTTTATCTCCGCTGATGATATTGTAACTGTGACACATATGGGAAATATCACAGAGATATCTTATATGACGAAACATAATTCACAGCCCAAAGCAATCAAAGTATCAGAAGATGAATATGTGGTTGTAGATACCGGAGAGGTAAAAAAATACGCGAAGAAATCAGAAAACCGGAGTCAGTCTGAAAATTCGATTCGCAAGACGATGCGCCGGATCAGAGAGCTGATACAAACAAATGTAACTGATCCGAAAAAAGTCCGATGGATCACCCTGACATATAGGGAAAATATGACAGATACCAAACGGCTCTATGAGGATTTCAGACGATTCAACCAGCGGCTGATATATCAGCTTACAAGCTGTGGAATCGAGAAGCCGTCCTATATCTGCATAGCAGAACCACAGGGGCGTGGTGCGTGGCACATGCATATTCTTTATATCTGGAAAAACAGGCCGGCTCCATTTATACATAATGATGCCTTTGCTGATCTCTGGGGGCACGGCTTTACAAAGATCAAGGCACTGAAAGGCACGGATAATATAGCAAACTACTTAATGTGTTATCTGACAGATATCGAGATTGCCCCGGAACTAAAAGAGTATATCCCTGATGATATGCTGAAAGAGGTCACGGAGAATCAACAGAAAAAAAGTATCGTCAAAGGCGGTCGGCTCCATATGTACCCGGTAAATTTTAACATCGTCCGCCATTCAAACGATATCAAATATCCGGAGAAAATTAAAATGCCCTACAAAAAGGCGCTGAAATTAGTAACAGGAAAAAAGCTGAAATTTGAAACAGCTTTCCGCATGACGGACGGGGAGGACTTTGAAAGTATTGTTGATCGGAAAGAGTACATAGAAGAACCCCCACTAAAAAATTCCGATATCTGAAAATGGAGGTAAAGATCATGGATGATAGAAATGATAATGAATTTGATATAGAGGTGTCGCTAGACGAAAGCGGAGAATTGAAATTTAGCAGGGGATATGATTATCTCCCCTATACGCCTGACCGGATCAAGAGGATATTAAAGGACTGCTTCAATGCTGAACTTGAAAATATATGGTTCGGCTATAAAGGACATCGGTTTGAGGGATATGTAGAGCATTACCGGGTGATAGACTGTGATACTAAAGAAGTGCTTAACGATTATGCTACTTTAGACGGTCTGCGGTATTTTCTGGCAAGAAATCATTTTCCGCTCTATGACCATAAATCAGAAAAATGGAAAAACATCAGTTTTAAAGCAATAGAGTTTATGGATGCATTAAAAGAAAGATACGGGGAGGAGAACGTGATCGATGAATGACCGCGCTGTAAAACAGCTTTTAAGCGCCCTGACAGGTCAGCTTGAGGAAATGGATGTCCCCTCCCTAAAAGCCCTCACAGGGCAGATCAGAGGGGTTATAAAGGCGGATTTCAGCCGTGTTACCGATCGGGGCAGGGTGATCGAGGAACTTGACATTGAGTTAGCCGATCAAAGCCGTTTTGCCCTGATTTTGGAAAAAGGGGTCTGTACTTTACAGCTTGCCCCTTTCGAGGATAAAGAGATCAGTGATCCGTTCAGCCAGACACTATACATAAAATAAAACAGGAAAGGAGATTCTAGCTGATTTAGCCAATGCCTAAAATGTATTGTAATGTTTTGTAGCGTAATGTGGCGTTTCGCACCGCCCATGGTTTGTCTTAGCGATTGGCTAGAATTAATTCCTGAATTGGTTGCTAGATAGTATATGCTATGACCAAAAACAACTTAGATTTTTCTAAAATAAACACCGAACAAATGTTTTCTTTTCTTGTCGAAAATGGTATAATAGATATAGGTGATACGTTAAATGCTATGACAGAAAAACACAAAGAAAGCCTACTTAAAAAACATCCATTTGATATATGGCAAGGAAAAGATTCTCGTTATCGAACATATATTAAGGATGAATCAAAACCATCCGGGAGGAGGATGATAGTCAAAACTCACGAGCAGGATTTACTTGATTACCTTGCGGAATTTTATGAGAAGCAGGAACAGGACAGATCAATCAAAAACTATACTCTTGAAAGATTGTATCCGGAATGGAAGAAATACAAGTCTCTCCATACAACTGCTGAAACTTATATAACACGCATCAATTCTGACTGGAACACTTATTACAAGAATACAGATATTATTAAAGTTCCAATCAAAGACCTGACAAAACTTGATCTCGATGAATGGGCTCATAAGCTGATAAAAGATTACAATATGACTAAAAATCAATATTATAATGTCACGGTTATCATGCGTCAGGCTTTATTATATGCGGTTGATCTGGGAATCATCGAGAGCAGTCCCTTTTCACTCATAAAGATTGATGGAAAGCGACTCTTCCGCAAGACAAAGAAAAAACCTGATTACACACAGATATTTTATCAGAATGAAGTTGATGAAATTTCTAAGATGGCACTGGATGATTTTCATAACAGGGTAAAGGTCTATGAACTCGCTCCGCTTGCGCTACTCTTCCAGTTCCAGACCGGTCTACGGATCGGTGAGTTATGTGCCGTACGTTATGATGATATTGAAACTCCTGATTACATTCATATTCAAAGAATGGTTCGCCGTGATACAAAAGAAGTGGTGGAACACACAAAAACGAGTTACGGTGATCGTCAGGTATTCCTTACAGCACAGGCAAAGCATTTGATAGCCTTAGCTAAAGAACGACAGGAAAGTTTAGGCGTTGACAGTTCCGACTATATTTTCTCAATTAACGGAAAACCTCTAACGGAAAGATCAGTTGCTACTCTTTATATTAAATACTGTAAAAAGGCAGGAATCATTCAAAAGAGTTCCCATAAATCAAGAAAGACCTACATATCCGCTCTGATCGACGGGAAAGTAAATATCAATACTGTTCGTGAGATGGTCGGACATGCCGATGAACGTACCACACTAGGGAATTATGCTTTTGATCGAAAGACCGAATCCGAAAAGGCTCAAATGATTGAAAATGCACTGAATGCAGGCTGAATATCAAACTGTAATCACAGGTGTAATCAAAAGTAATCATAAAAAATAGAGACATCTTTGCTTTTACACTTGCTTCAAAAAACGGGTTGAAAGGGCTGAAACCCTTGAAAACACGCACAAAAAAATCGCCGTCCCCGCAGCTTCTTTGTCTGCAAAAACAGCGATTTCTAAGTGCGCGATCAGGGGATCGAACCCTGGACACCCTGATTAAGAGTCAGGTGCTCTGCCAGCTGAGCTAATCGCGCTTATCTTACGTATCTAGTATGTGACGCAAAAGCTATTATATACGACAGTTTATAAAAATGCAAGCATTTTTTTACATTTTTCTCTCGCTTTTTTCACGCTTTTTTCACGGTCTTATGATCGTCCTGCTAAAATAATTTCTCCAGAACGTCTGCTGATACTACTCCCACCACAGCTCCGGTCACTTCTCCGCCGGAAAATGCCAGAAAAGCAGGAACTCTGTCTACACCGTAGCGCTCCATGAGCAGAGCCGAGTCTTCTTCATCGATCCGGCACACCTTGATCCTGCCGCTGTTCGCAGATGCAAACTGTTCCAGCACATCCTCCATCATCGCGCATCGCGGACACCACGAAGCATAGAATTCCAGCAGCACCGGCATCCTGCACTCTCTGACCTCCTGCCCGAACTGTGCGGGGCTTATCTCCATGACCATATCTAGCACCTGCCTTTCCGATCGTTCCTGTCACACCCATGACAGATGCCTGAATTCAGTATCTTACATACTTCCAGCATGGAACCGCGGATACAGAGCAGCCGTCTGTTAAGTCCCGGTCTGCAGTAGAACATCTCCCGGATGCATGACTTCCAGCATTTTTTCCTCATCTATATACACCTGCCTTCCGAGGGTTATAAACTATTATATGCCAGCCGTCCCGGAATGTACCGCATTCCCCGCATTCTTTCCCTATCTCACGCTATTTCCCTGCTGCGATAAGTTTATTGATCGGATTCCCTTTCCCCGAGAATTTTTCTTCGTACTCTGTCATGATGTTTCCCCGGTTCATCTCCTCATCGTGATGGAGGTCGCAGGTAAACTCTTTGAGCGTCCATCCGGCTTCTCTTAGCTGTTCCAGAGAAAAGTTGAAAAGTTCTGTATTATCGGTCTTGAACTCCAGCGTTCCATGGGGCGCGAGCACATTTCCGTACCGGTCCAGAAACTCCGCCGAAGTCAGGCGTCTCCTGGCATGTCTTGCTTTTGGCCACGGATCAGAAAAGTTCAGGTAGATCCTGTCCACCTCATTTTTAGCAAACACTTCTTCTATCCGTCTCGCATCCATACAGACAAATCTCACATTCGTCAGGTCATTGAATTCGTCTGTATCATATTTTTCAACGGCGCGCAGCAGCACGCTGGAATATCTCTCGATCCCTACATAGTTGATCTTTGGGTGCTCTTTCGCCATATTTAAAATGAAGCGGCCTTTTCCCATACCGATCTCAATACGGACCGGATGCTGATTGCCAAACACCTGCCCCCAGCATCCTTTCTGGTCTTCCGGTCTTTTTATCACCGCGCTGTGAGCCTGGATCGTCCTTTCTGCTCCCGGTATATTTCTCAGTCTCATGGATCGTTCCCCCTTATTAATAGAAAATGCATCCCCATCATAACACGGCTCTTTGGACAGGTCAAAATATTCTGTATCCAGCAAACGGCGAAATTATAACGCGATCTTTACTTGCTTTTTTTCTCAGAAGGTGTATGATAATGTATATTGATGATGTGTATTAGTATTTTCTTACAAACAGGAGGCTTCACATGGACTCTATTGTAAACAAATTGACGGAAATAGAAGATGCGGCGTCAGCGATCGTTCAACATGCCGAGGATCAGAAAGAAATCCTCAACAAGGAATATGACGAAAAGCGAAAAGTGTTTGACGATGAGCTTGAGAATAAGACCGAAGCGCGTTTAAGCGCTATCCGCTCTGAGCTGGAGGAAAATACTTCGCGTATCCTTGACAGTCAGAGTGATTCCAGTACGGAGCTGATACAGGCTCTGCAAAAGGAATATGAAGAAAAGCACACAGAATACGCCCATGAAATACTGAAACGGATCACCGAGGTGTAGCCTATGGGAAACTTGCTTGAATACAGCGGGATCACAACAAAGATCCGCGCAATGGAGGCCAAACTCCTAAAGCCTGAACAGTTTGTCGAAATCGCAAATCTTGGAAATGTCCCCGAGATCGCCGATTATCTCCGGAAAAACACGGCGTACGCAGATGTGCTTGAGGCGCTGACCGAGGAACAGATCCACCGTGGAAACATTGAGAAAGTGCTGATACAGTCGCTCTATCACGATTACACAAAAATATATCGCTTCTGCGGCCAGAAGCAGCGCCGGTTCATGAAGCTGATCCTGAAAAACTTTGAAGTAGACCTGATCAACTATTGTCTGCGCATTGTGATAAACCACTATAAGCAGCCCTTTGACCTGAACTATAAGCGGACGTTTTTCGACCGGTACTCTCAGATTTCGATCGAAAAGCTCATTACTTCACGGACGACAGACGAACTGGTGGAGAGTTTAAAAGAAACGGAGTACTATGCTCCTCTGAAAAAGCTAAAGGACGCACAGAACGTCACCCTCTACGATTACGATCTCGCCCTGAACCTGTACTTTTTCACCTCAACATGGAGGGAGCAGAAAAAAGTCCTGAAAAAAGAAGACCTGGAGCTCTTTATGAGGGACATCGGCTCCAAGATCGATCTGCTGAACCTCCAGTGGATCTACCGGGCCAAAAAGTATTATAATATGAAGCCGGCCGACATTTACCTGCTTCTCATCCCGATCCACTATAAGCTGTCGACAGATCAGGTCAAGGAGATGGCGGACGCCCCCGGGCTGGAAGACTTTGAAGCTGTCGTGACGCGGACAAGTTATGCCCGTCATTACAATTTCCGCCAGAATCTGACGATCGAGCAGATGTATGCAGAATGTCTCGAACATCTGTATAAGCTCGACCGACGGCGCAGTCCGTATTCTGTCGCCGCGATCGGCACTTATCTCTTCCTCAAGGAAGAGGAAATAAAAAAGCTGACGACCGCCATGGAGTGTGTACGATACAGCCTGACTCCGGGCGAGACGCTGGCATACGTTGGAGGTAAAACCCAATGATCGTAAAAATGAAATTCATCAACATATCCGGTCCGAGAAATGACATCGACCGTGTGACAGACCTGTATCTCTCCCGCTATGAGATCCAGCTCGAATCCGCCCTGTCAGAACTTAAGACCGTAGATAACCTAAGGCCTTTCGTAGAGCTCAACCCATACCGCGACGCACTCGCCAAAGCAAACCAGTTCGTCGGGTATCTTCCCAACGCGGACGATGTAACGCCCGCCAGTGATCTCGGACTCGACGATATGTTCGAGCTCGTGCGCAAGGCAAATGAAGATTATCAGACACTTCAGGAGAAGAAAGAAAAATTAAAGAAAAAGATCGAGGAGCTTCGTGCGAAACAACAGATCATCGCTCCTTTCCGCCCAGTGGACTGCGACCTCCACAAGGTGCTGAATTACCGATATATCTCATACCGGTTCGGACGCATCGCAGTGGAATTCTATCACAAGATGCAGAAATATCTCATGGATGACTTAAGCGCCATCTTTGTTGAGGGTGAAAGAGATGATAGTTTCGTATATGGGGCTTATTTTGTTTCTCCCGCAGAGTCACAGAAAGTCGATGCTGTTTTCCGTTCTCTGCATTTTGAGCGGATCGACCTCAAAGACGAATTCGAGGGCACACCGGCATACGCATACCAGTCTCTTGAGCGCGAGATCGCCCGTGTCAATCTGGAGACAGAAGACCTGGACAAACAGGCGGGCGAGATGCTCTCTGACAGAGCGCCGCAGCTTATCGCAGCGCGAAACCGGCTCGAGGAACTGTCTAACAATTTTGACGTCCGCAAACTTGCAGCACGGATGGAGGACAACCAGGAAGACTACTATATCCTCTGCGGCTGGATGGCAGAGGACGACGTGGAAAAATTCTTAAAGGAAGTTGAAGAGGACGATAAAGTATTCGTGGTAGTCGAGGACGATCATGACGCTTACTTTGGCGAGCCTCCCACAAAACTGGAGAACCCGAAAGTGTTCCGGCCTTTTGAGATGTTTGTTCAGATGTACGGACTCCCGGCCCATAACGAGATGGATCCCACCGTATTTGTCGGCATCACGTATTCTTTCATCTTCGGCGTCATGTTCGGGGATGTGGGACAGGGGCTGCTGCTCCTGATCGGCGGAGCGCTGATCTATCACTTTAAGAAAGCGCCCCTGGCCGGGATCATCGCCTCGGCAGGAGTCTTCTCCACGATATTCGGCTTTCTGTTCGGCAGCATCTTCGGCTTCGAGGATGTGCTGCCCGCGCTGTGGATCCGACCGATCGACCACATGACTACGCTCCCTTTCCTCGGGAAGCTGAACACAGTGTTCATCGTTGCGGTGGCGTTCGGTATGTTCCTTATCATCGTAGCGATGGTGCTCCATATCATCAACGCGGCCAGGAGCAAAGACATTGAAGCCGCATGGTTTGAGCCTAACGGCGTTGCCGGACTGATATTCTATGTGGCTGTTGTCGCTACGATCGTACTCTTCATGACGGGCAATCCGCTTCCGGGCGGGATCGTATTGGCGATCATGTTCGGCGTGCCGCTGATCGTAATGCTTTTCAGGGAGCCTATCACAAGAGCGATACAGAAGCGGGCCGATAAGATGGAGACCGGCAGGGCAATGTTTATCGTACAGGGATTCTTCGAGATGTTTGAGACGCTCCTGAGCTATTTCTCCAACACGATCTCATTTATCCGTATCGGAGCATTTGCGGTCAGCCATGCGGCCATCATGGAAGTCGTCCTGCAGCTTGCAGGAGCGGAGAGCGGGCATCCCAACTGGATCGGCGTGATCTTCGGCAACCTGTTCGTCTGTGGTTTTGAGGGACTGATCGTCGGCATACAGGTACTCCGTCTCGAATATTACGAGATGTTCAGCCGCTTCTATAAAGGCAGCGGACACGCATTTGATCCATATACAAAGAGATCCGCAGAAAAAACGAAAAAATAAAATATCTGCCCTGCACGGGTAAAATTTCAGAGAAATCAGGAGGATTCTACCATGACTTTAGCAACAAAAATCATCTTTATCATCGCTTTGATCGTAAGCATCATCGTCCCGTTCGGTTATTATCTGCTTGGACAAAAGTCAAAAAAGCGCTATAAACGCGCCATCGGGACGAATGCATTCTTCTTCTTCGGCGCATTTGCTGTAGCCACGATCATGCTGCTTGGCGGCCCTGACGTACAGGCTGCCGAATCTGTGGCTGCCGACAGCGGTTTTGCGACCGGACTCGGATATCTCGCAGCAGCCCTTGTTACCGGACTTTCCTGTATCGGCGGCGGCATCGCGGTCGCGAGTGCGGCAAGCGCGGCGCTTGGAGCGATCAGCGAAGATTCCAGTGTACTTGGTAAATCACTGATCTTCGTAGGCCTGGCAGAAGGCGTCTGTCTCTACGGGCTGATCATCTCTTTTATGATCTTAGGAAACTTATAAACATCGTTCACCCGCGCTGTTCACAAAGCCGCACGGACGGGTGAACCGGGAGGCAAGCACATGAAAATGTTTCTTATAAGCGACAATGTTGATACCTACACAGGCATGCGTCTTGCAGGCGTGGACGGTGTCGTCGTGCATGAGCGTGATGAACTGAGGAAAGCGCTGGAGGATGTTCTGACTGACAAGAGCGTCGGCATCGTTCTCCTGACAGAGAAGTTCGGCCGGGAGTTTCCCGATATCATAGACACATTCCGGCTGGAGCGGAAGCTGCCGCTTCTCGTCGAGATTCCCGACCGTCACGGAACAGGCCGGCAGAAAGACTTTATAACCTCATATATCACCGAAGCCATCGGATTAAAACTTTAAAGGAGGGATTCCTTTTGACTCTGGAAGAAAAGATCGCGCACCTGCAGTCTACATCCATGGAGCAGGCACGCGCCGAGGGAAATGCCGTCATCGACTCCCACCGGGAGGCTCTTGAAAAGGTATTTGAAGATCACAAGGCTGAGGCGCTGCGCCAGGCTGAAACACGGATCAAAGCTGAGACGACCAACGCCAGGCTGTCATTGAATCAGGCTGCCGCAAAATCCCAGCTTGAGATCAAGCGCCGCCAGGGAAAAGTGCAGCAGGATCTCAAAGATAAAATATTTGCCGAGGCAAACAGCCTTGTACAAGACTATATGAAGACCGAAGATTACAATGATTTTCTTGTCAGGTGCATCCGCGAGGCAGTCCGCTATGCCGGCGAAGATCCTGTCATAATCTATATCAATCCGTCGGACGAAAAAAAGCGTTCCGATCTCGAGGACGCCACAAAAGCCCGTCTCACGATAAGCGCAGAGGACTTTATCGGCGGCGTGCGCGCAGTCATCCGCACCCGCAATATCCTCATTGATAACTCGTTTAAGACACAACTGCGCAACGAGTATGATAAATTTATGTTTTTAGGAGGTGACGGCAATGCTTAAAACCGGAAAGATCTACGGCATCAACGGTCCCGTCATTTACCTGAAAGGCAATACCGGCTTCCGCATGTCTGAGATGGTCTATGTGGGAGAACAGCAGTTGGTCGGCGAGGTCATCGCACTGGACAAAGACATGACGACTATCCAGGTCTATGAGGAGACGTCAGGACTTCGGCCCGGCGAGGAAGTCACAGCCAGCGGAAATGCCGTCTCCGTGACTCTTGCTCCGGGCATCCTCAATAATATCTTCGACGGTATTGAGCGTCCGCTGGAGCGCATCGCAGATTCCGCCGGCGCATTCATCACCCGCGGCGTCAGCGTAGATTTTCTTGATAAAGAGAAAAAGTGGCAGACACATATCACTGTAGAAAAAGGCCAGTATCTGCACGGAGGAGATATTATCGCCGAGGTGCCGGAAACGCGCGCCATCGTTCACAAATGCATGGTTCCGCCGGATACAGAAGGCATTGTGACGTCTGTTGTCTCCGACGGCGAATATACGATCGACGAGACGCTCGTCACTCTGGAGCTGCCGGGCGGCAGTACGAAAGAGCTGACCATGACGCAGCACTGGCCGATCCGCGTGCCAAGACCGACGCACCACCGCTTCCCGGCTTCTGTACCTCTTGTAACCGGGCAGCGTATCGTCGATACTATGTTTCCCATCGCCAAAGGCGGGACAGCCGCGATCCCCGGCGGATTCGGGACAGGCAAGACGATGATGCAGCATCAGGTCGCAAAATGGGCGGACGCGGATATCATCATCTATATCGGATGCGGCGAGCGTGGAAATGAGATGACACAGGTGCTCGAAGAGTTCGGTGAACTCACCGATCCGAAGACAGGCAACCCGCTGATGGACCGAACCACGCTGAGCGCTAATACCTCTGTCTTGTTTGAGGCTACGGCGGCCACCGGGATCTACACGGGGCTTACACTGGCGGAATACTACCGCGATATGGGCTACGACGTAGCGATCATGGCGGACTCCACTTCCAGATGGGCCGAAGCTCTCCGCGAACTCTCCGGACGTCTGGAGGAAATGCCTGCTGAGGAAGGATTTCCCGCTTATCTGGCGTCGAGACTGTCTGCATTCTATGAGCGCGCAGGCATGATGCACAATTTAAACGGCACGGACGGTTCCGTCACCATTATCGGAGCAGTCTCCCCGCAGGGCGGTGATTTCTCGGAACCCGTCACGCAGAACACCAAGCGTTTCGTGCGCTGTTTCTGGGGACTGGACAAGAGTCTTGCGTACTCCCGGCATTTCCCCGCGATCCACTGGCTGACCAGTTACAGCGAATATCTGATCGACTTAAGCCACTGGTATCAGGATAATGTCTCTCCTCAGTTTGTCGACTACCGCAACCGGCTCATGGCTCTTCTGAACCAGGAAAGCAGCCTGCTGGAGATCGTAAAGCTGATCGGAAGCGATGTGCTCCCGGACGACCAGAAGCTGATCCTGGAGATCGCGCGTGTCATACGGCTTGGTTTCCTGCAGCAGAATGCATTTCACAAGGACGACACCTGCGTATCCATGGAGAAACAGTTCCTCATGATGGACACGATACTGTATCTCTATAAGCAGGCGCGCACCCTCGTTACGATGGGGCATCCTATGTCTGTTCTGAAATCCGAGAACATCTTCGACCGCGTCATCGCCATAAAATATGATGTGCCTAACGACCGGCCGGAAATGTTCGCCCAGTACCACCGCGATATCGATGCATTCTATCAGAAAGTGCTGGAGAAAAACGCATAAGGAGGACCGAATATCATGTCAATCGAATATTTAGGCTTAAGCAGTATCAACGGACCTCTGATCGCTCTCGAGGGCGTCCAGGACGCATTCTACGACGAGATCGTGGAGTTTGTCGTGGACGGCACAGAGCGCAAAATCGGACGTATCGTAGAGATCTATGAAGACAGGGCCGTCATCCAGGTATTCGAGGGTTCTGAAAACATGTCTCTTAAAAATACACATACAAAGCTCACCGGACACCCTATGGAGATCGTGCTCTCCCCGGATATACTCGGACGTACGTTTAACGGCATCGGACAGCCCATCGACGGCCTGGGAGCCATCGTATCCACGCTGAAGCGGGATGTGAACGGACTGCCGCTCAATCCCGTGCGCAGAGAATATCCGCGAAACTATATCCACACCGGCATCTCCGCCATTGACGGACTTACCACGCTGATTCGGGGACAGAAGCTCCCGATCTTCTCAGGCAACGGACTCCCCCACGATCAGCTTGCCGCGCAGATCGTAAAGCAGGCGTCGCTGGGCGAGGATTCTGATGAGAAATTTGCCATTGTATTTGCGGCCATGGGCGTTAAGCATGACGTAGCAGACTTCTTCCGCAATACATTTGAAGAGAGCGGCGTGGCGGATCATGTGACTATGTTCCTCAATCTCGCGAACGATCCCGTGGTAGAGCGTCTGATCACCCCAAAAGTGGCGCTGACCGCAGCAGAATATCTCGCATTTGAGCAACACATGCACATCCTTGTCATCCTGACGGACATGACGTCCTTTGCCGAGGCAATGCGCGAGGTATCCTCTTCCAAGGGAGAGATCCCCAGCCGTAAAGGATATCCGGGATATCTGTACAGTGAACTTGCCACGCTCTACGAGCGCGCAGGTATCGTGGAGGGCGTGGACGGTTCCGTGACGCAGCTCCCGATCCTCACCATGCCGAACGATGATATTACTCATCCGATCCCCGACCTGACCGGATATATCACGGAGGGGCAGATCGTACTGGACCGTCCGCTGAACGGCCAGTCTGTCTACCCGCCGATCAATATCCTGCCGTCTCTCTCCCGTCTGATGAAAGACGGTATCGGAGAGGGTTACACGCGGGAAGATCATCAGGATCTGGCGAATCAGCTTTTCTCTGCCTATGCGAAAGTAGGCGACGCCAGAAACCTCTCGTCCGTTATCGGGGAAGACGAACTCTCTCCGATTGATAAGAAATATCTGGAATTCGGAAAGGAATTTGAAGAGAAATATATCGGGCAGGGCGTGGAAGAAAACCGCAGCATGGAGGAGACGCTTGACCTTGGCTGGAAACTTCTCGGAAGGCTGCCAAGAGAAGAGCTCGACAGGGTGGATACGAAGATACTCGATAAATATTATAAACCGATGAGTGAAGAATAAACTCATGGCGGGATAAAGGGAGCGTATACATGGATAACACAGGTATCCGCGATCAGGTTATCGAAGAAATCCGAATACTGGCTGAGAAATATCAGATTGAAAAAATATATTTATTCGGCTCAAGAGCACGGGGAGATTATCACCGGACAAGCGATATAGACCTTGCAGTAAGCGGCGGCGATTTCGACCGGTTTGCATTAGATGTTGACGAGGAGACTTCTACCCTCCTCAGATTTGATATTGTTGATCTAAATCGCAGTGTACAGCAGGAATTACTTGATGCTATCGAGAAAGAGGGGAGAGTGCTTTATGAAAAAGTATGAAAACTTCTGTTCTGCTCTCACAAACCTGCAGGAAATTTACAATTATAATGAGCCATATGACACCGTAATACTTACAGGTCTCGTAGGTCTGTATGAGGTCTGTTTTGAGCAGGCCTGGAAACTGATGAAAGCAATACTGGAAATACATGGATATGAGCAGAGCGCTGCAGGTTCTCCGAAAATCATATTGAAAACAGCATATGAGGCGGGAATGATAAAAAATGAATCTTTGTGGCTTAAAGCTCTCCATGAGCGGAATAATGTAACCCATTCTTATAACAAAGAGATCGCACTTGAAATCGTCAGGCAGGCAAAATCAGATTTTTATGATATGTTTCGTGTACTGAAAAGCGAAATAGATGAAAACTGGCTGTAAATGTGGTCAGAGATATGAGCAGACAGTACCGGGACTGACAAACCCGGGCAGGCACATACTGAAATACAGACAACAGGAGGGATTTTATGGATCCGCGTACATTTCCTACAAAGGGGAACCTGATGCTTGCGAAAAACTCGCTGGCACTTGCAAAACAGGGCTACGACCTGATGGACAAAAAAAGAAATATCCTGATCCGTGAACTTATGGAGCTGATCGATGAGGCGCGGACTATCCAGGAAGAGATCGATACGACTTTCACCTATGCCTATCAGTGTCTCCAACGGGCTAATATCGAGAACGGGATCAGCATTGTAGAACTGCTGGCATACACTGTACCGATCGAAAATTCCATCACGATCCAGACACGGAGCATCATGGGGACCGAGATCCCCCATGTAAAATATGTGCCCGACGCCGGAAAGCCGACTTATGCTTTCAGCACATCGCACGAGTCCATCGATAAGGCAAGGGAGGCGTTCCGAAAGGTAAAAGATCTGACAGTCAAACTCTCCATGGTGGAAAATGCGGCTTACCGTCTGGCAAGCAATATTAAGAAAACTCAGAAGCGGGCAAACGCGCTCCAGAACATCACGATCCCGATGTACTCCACACTTGTGTATACGATCACTAACGCTCTTGAGGAAAAAGAACGTGAAGAATTCACAAGGCTGAAAGTCATCAAGCGGATGCAGGTGAACAAGTCTTAAAAGCACACAGGGGAAGAGCTATTCCTCCTGAAATTCTTCCCCCAGATAAAAGACTTTGAAGAACAGCTCCAGAGACACAAACACCTCCCGCTTTCTCTGCCCAATCTCCTTTACTTTCAGTACTCTTCCTATAAAAAAAAAAAAAAAATCATCCTCTTCGTGCTCTACTTTCAGCTCCAGATTCCCGCTTTCATCAAAAATGAGCATAAGGATGCCTCCCACATCCTCTGTGTACAATACACACATGATCCGGAGCTCCTGCTTTATATTGTCCGGCAGCGTATCAAAGTCCGGATTTATATAAAATTTCTGTTCATAGGCGCTCGCCGCACACAGTACGATCTCCTCATTCATGGCAGTCTCCCCTCTTTCTGTCTTTTCTCCCTTTTCATGTATATCCGTACACGCCGCGCACAGACACTTCACCCGAGTATATTTTCTCTATCGTCCCGTCATCTTTTCGCACGACCAGTTCTCCGGTACGGTCGATACCCATGGAATGAGCCTGATATTTTTCTTTCGCTCCGATAATGAGTACGTCACGATCCCGGTTGACCAGCAGATCATTGTATCTGTCCATCAGCCCGGACAGATCCTCTGTCCTGAGAAACATCTGATAATTTTCTTCCAGACGTTCCATGACTGCGGCGATCAGTGGGGCGCGCTTCACAAGACGTCCGTATTCTTTTCTGACTGACGTAGCAGTTTCTTTGATCTCTTCGGGGAAGTCTACGGTATTGACGTTGATTCCCACACCTACTGTAACGTGATCGATATAATCGATCTGCGCGCTCATCTCTGTCAGGATACCGGCCAGTTTTTTACCATTTATGATAATGTCGTTGGGCCATTTGATCCGGATCCCAGAAGCCGCTCCTGCGTCTGCCCCTGATCCGTCTGCCCCGGCATTTTCTCCAAGACACCGGGTAATCCCCTCCGCCACGCTCAGAGCCATGACAAGTGTAATCATGGACGCTTTCTCAGGGGGGATCTGTGGCCGCAGCAGGATCGACATATATATGCTGTTTCCTGCCGGAGATTCCCAGGATCTGCCGCGCCGTCCGCGACCTGCCGTCTGACTGTCTGCCACCGCCAGAGTACCGTGAGGCGCGCCTGCATCCCCCGCCTGTCTGATCCGCAGATTTGTAGAATCTGTTACATCAAAACAGAGTATATTTCTTCCCGCCCATCGTGTCTTTATGAGACTATCCAGTTCTTCCTTTGTCACCAGGTCCGGGCTGTCTGCGATGCGATATCCTTTGTTGCGCACAGCTTCCACCTGATAGCCCTCTTCCTGGAGTCGGCGGATCACTTTCCACACGGCAGTTCTGGAGACATCCAGTTTCCTGCTGATCTGCTGCCCGGATACATATCCGTCCGTCTCCCGGAGCAGTTTTAATATCTCTGTCTTCATGATCGTTCACATCTCCCTGGAAAGCTGCTGTCCGTTAAAGTTTCGAGAATATTCTAACACATGGATCCGGCAAATGCCATCTCTTATTTCCTTTCCGGAGCAGGGCAGTGTTTCTACGCCGCAAAATTCCCCGTATAGAGCTGATAATATTTGCCTTTCGCTGCGATCAGCTCATCGTGACTGCCTCTCTCGATGATCCGTCCCTGCTCCATGACCATGATGCAGTCCGAATTCTTAATAGTAGACAGCCTGTGTGCGATAACGAACGTTGTCCTTCCTTTCATCAGAGCGTCCATCCCTGCCTGGACAAGCCCCTCTGTACGGGTATCGATGGATGACGTCGCCTCGTCCAGGATCAGCACCGGAGGATCTGCCACAGCCGCCCTGGCGATTGCCAGAAGCTGCCGCTGTCCCTGGCTTAAGTTGCTCCCGTCTCCGGTGAGCACTGTCTGATAGCCGTCGGGCAGCCTGCGGATAAAGCCGTCTGCATTGGCCAGTTTTGCCGCAGCGATGCAGTCCTCGTCAGTGGCGTCCAGTTCCCCGTATCGGATGTTGTCCATAACAGTGCCGGTGAACAGATGGGTGTCCTGGAGCACCATGCCGAGCGACCGTCTCAAGTCCGTTTTTTTGATCTTGTTGATATTGATGCCGTCGTAGCGTATCTTTCCGTCCTGGATGTCATAGAACCGGTTGATGAGGTTGGTGATTGTCGTCTTGCCTGCTCCGGTCGATCCTACAAGAGCGATCTTCTGTCCGGGCTGCGCATACATCCTGATATCATGGAGCACCATTTTATCATCATTGTATCCGAAGTCCACGCCGTCGAACACGATACCTCCCTCCATCTTCTGGTACGTTACGGTCCCTTCCGCTCTGTGCGGGTGTTTCCATGCCCACGTTCCGGTGCGTGTCTCTGACTCTGTCACTGTACCGTCCGGGTTTTCTCTGGCATTTACGAGTTCTACATAGCCATTGTCTTCCTCCGGTTTCTCGTCAAGCAGCTCAAATACACGCTCAGCTCCCGCAGCCGCCATAACGATGGAATTCATCTGCTGGCTGATCTGCGTGATCGGCTGTGTGAAGTTCTTGTTCAGACCTACAAATGCTATGACAGTTCCCACTGTCGCGCCCGTCCCTCCGTACAGGGCAAGCAGGGCTCCGATCACCGCGCAGAGCACATAGCTCAGGTTTCCGATATTTGCATTGATCGGCATGAGCAGGTTTGCGTAGCGGTTTGCCTTGTCAGCGCTGTCCCTGAGGCGGTCGTTCAGTTTCCTGAAATCTTCGATGGCCTGTTCTTCATGGCAGAAGACTTTGACGACTTTCTGCCCGTCCATCATCTCCTCGATAAAGCCGTCCACATTTCCCAGATCCTGCTGCTGCCTCTGGAAATACTTCCCTGACAGTTGTGAGAACACGGTCGTCACTCTGAGCATGACGAGAGCCATAACGAGAGTCACAACGGTCAGAGGTATGTTCAGCACGATCATGGAAATAAAAGTAGCCACAAGTGTTGCCGCCGAGTTGATGATCTGCGGGATACTCTGGCTGAAAAGCTGGCGCAGTGTATCCACATCGTTTGTGTATACGGACATGATATCGCCGTGGGCATGAGTATCAAAATATCTGATCGGCAGAGATTCCATATTGGCGAAGAGTTCATTCCGGAACTTTTTCATAGTGCCCTGGCTGACGTTTACCATGATCCTGTTGTATGCATAGGCCGCCGCGATACCGATAATGTAGAATACCACGATGCCCGTCAGAGCATGTGCCAGCGGGGCGAAGTCGGGATTCTCCGAACTGATCAGCGGCATGATGTAGTCGTCCACGAGAGACTGTACGAACAGCATCCCCTGCATAGTTGCAAAAGCGCCGATTATAATACAGACTACTACGACGAGGAATGAAAATCTGTAACTGCTCACCATGTATGCCAGAAGGCGTCTGAGGACATACAGGGATGATATCTTCTTTCTATCTTTCATAAATGATTACACTCTCCTTTCTGCGAGGTCCGGTCACGGGTTCTTAATCACTGCTGTCAGGCAGCATGGTCGAAGTCTCCGCCGCCCTGTGTCTGTGATTCGTATATATCGCGGTAGATCTCATTGTTCTCGAGCAGATGCTCGTGTGTGTCAAACCCATTGATCCTGCCGTCATCCAGTACGAGGATTCGGTCTGCATCCTCCACGCTGGACACTCTCTGAGCGATGATGATCTTCGTCGTTCCCGGTATCACTTCACGAAAAGCCTCTCTGATCTTTGCGTCCGTTGCCGTGTCCACCGCGCTTGTGGAGTCGTCCAGGATGAGCACTTTCGGTTTCTTCAGGAGCGCTCTGGCGATGCACAGCCTCTGCTTCTGACCGCCGGACACATTCGTGCCGCCCCGTTCAATCCATGTATGATACTTATCCGGCATACGCTCGATGAACTCGTCCGCGCAGGCTGCCTTGCAGGCTGCCTCGCACTCTTCCTCGGATGCGTCCTCATTGCCCCAGCGCAGATTGTCGATGATCGTGCCGGAGAACAGGACGTTCTTCTGGAGAACGACCGATACCTGATCTCTGAGCGCTTCCATGTCATACTCTCTGACGTCCTTTCCACCGACTTTCACCGTCCCCTCCGAAGCGTCATAGAGACGGCTGATAAGATTTACGAGACTGGACTTCCCGCATCCGGTACCGCCGATGATGCCGATCGTCTCACCGGAGCGGATATGAAGGTCGATGTCTTCCAGCGTGTCGTCTCCGGCGCCGTGTTTATAAGCAAAGCTGACATGATCGAAATCGATGCTGCCGTCAGCCACTTCGGTGACAGGATGATCCGGATTATGGAGCTCCGGCTTCTCGTTGAGTACCTCAAAGATACGACGGATGCTCGCCGCGCTCATAGTTACCATGACAAAGATCATGGACAGCATCATAAGCGACATCATGACCGACATGATATAGCTGAACAGGGAGGTGATATCTCCGGTGCTCATGCTGCCCGCCACGATATAGTGCGCGCCGAACCAGGAAACCGCCGTGATGCATGCGTAGATAACAAGCATCATCGCAGGATTGTTCAGGGCCAGCATACTCTCTGCTTTTACGAACAGACGATAGAGGTGCTCCGCCGCTTTCCCGAATTTTTTGTTTTCATAGTCTTCCCTGACATATGCCTTTACCACACGGATCGCAGTAACGTTTTCCTGGACGCTGGCATTCAGGTCGTCATACCGGTCAAATACTTCCTGAAAGATACCCACTGTCCTCCGCATGATAACCGCAAGGATAACTGCCAGGAAACACAGCGCCGCCAGGAATACAAGACTTAAGTTCCGGCTGATCATAAAGCACATGATCATGCTGAAAATCAGCATGAGCGGCGCTCTCACCGCAATACGTATGATCATCTGGAATGCGTTCTGTACATTGGTCACATCTGTCGTCATCCTTGTGACGAGCCCGGCTGTACTGAACTTATCGATGTTTGAGAATGAATACTCCTGTATCCGGACATACATGCTCTCTCTCAGATTACATGCAAAGCCCGACGAGGCGCTGGCCGCGCACTTTCCCGCCATAGCCCCCGAGAAGAGGCTGATAAGCGCCATCACGAGCATCAGGACGCCGTATCTGATTATAGCTGACATATCAGATTTTTCCAGTCCGTTGTCAATGATCAGCGCAGTGATAAATGGAAGCAGTACCTCCATGATGACTTCCAGCATCGTAAATCCCATGGTCAGCAGACTGTCTTTTTTATACTGCTTCAGTTGTGCTAAAACTGTCTTCATGCTGTAACCTCCTGTTTCTTCTTTCTGTCTGTTCCGTGTCCTTTTCTGTCCGTAAGTGATTCTACCGCACATCCCATTGATTGTGAAATTCAAAAATGTTATAATCTATAAATAATTTTTATAGTTTTTAATTAAATTTTTATTCAATTGGGAGGGATACCATGAATACGGTACAGTTGGAGTGTTTTATCGCGGTGGCCGAACACCTGAATTTCTCAAAAGCATCCGAAGCGCTCCGGATCACCCAGCCGGCGGTCAGCCACCAGATCCGGGCGCTGGAGGAAGAGCTGGGCGTAAAGTTGTTCAGACGCACGAGTAAAAATGTCGCTCTCACACAGGAAGGTCTTGAATTTCTGCCGGATGCAGAACTCATCCTGAAAACCGCATTGTCCGCAAAGGAGAGGCTCGGGCAGCACGAACGCTTTCTCCCTTTTGAGATTGGCTGCCACAACCGCATGGAGATCAATCTGATGCCGCCGATACTAAGGGAGCTGGCCCGGGACTTTCCTCTGCTGCGTCCGGCCATTCAGCTCGTCCCCTTTCCGTCTCTTCTGAGCCTGGTGGAGAACAGGCAGCTCCACGCTGCTTTCGGCATAAAAGAAGAGCAGAAAAAGTCCTCTCTGTATTTCAGAGAACTCTGTTCTGCTCCTGTTGCCTGCCTGTGTTCCCCCACACATCCGCTGACGCGGCATGGAACTCTTACAACAAAACAACTGTCCGGCAATTTTATCGCCTGTTCCCCCCGCCAGATCGCCGACCCGGTCTTCGCCGTCCAGAACAGTATCGTGACAAAGCTGCGGCCGGAACAGCGCTATTTTGCAGAGAATATGGAAAGCGCCATTACTCTTGTCAAAGCACAGCTCGGATATATGCTGTATCCCGACATCGTTCCGGCAAGGGAAGCCGATCTAAGCTACATACCGGTCGCAGATTTTCCAGGGATGTCTTTCGGCGTCTATTACAGGTATGACGACGATCACCCTGTCCTGCGCCGCTTTCTCAGACTGTGCGCGGAACTCCTGCAATAAAAGCCCTTATACATTGAGAATCTTCATAAATTCATCTCCTGTGATCGTTTCTTTCTCATAGAGGTACTGAGCCAGTTCATCCAGTTTCTCCTTGTTACGGGCAAGGATGTCTGCCGCTTTTTTATGCTGGCGCTTCACCAGATCGACCACCTGGCGGTCAATCTCCGCCTGTGTTTCCGCAGAACAGCTCAGAGATGCGTCCCCGCCCAGATACTGGTTTGTCACTGTCTCCATCGCCACCATATCAAACTCCTTGCTCATTCCGTACCGGGTGATCATGGAACGTGCCAGCTTTGTCGCCTGTTCGATATCGTTGGAAGCGCCGGTAGAGGACGAGTGGAATACAAGCTCCTCCGCCGCTCTTCCGCCGGTCAGCGTGGCGATCTTGTTCTCCAGTTCTTCCTGGCTCATCAGATAGTGATTGCCCTCTTCCACCTGCATCGTATATCCGAGAGCTCCGGAAGTGCGGGGCACGATCGTGATCTTCTGCACCGGCGCAGAGTTGCTCTGCTTCGCCGCTACAAGCGCATGGCCGATCTCGTGGTAAGCGACCACTTTCTTCTCCTGATCGGTGAGGATCGAGTTCTTCTTCTGATACCCTGCGATGACGACCTCGATGCTCTCCTCAAGATCTGACTGTGTCACATAGTTTCTGTTCTCCCTCACTGCGCGCAGAGCGGCTTCATTAACGATATTGGCCAGTTCTGCCCCGGATGCTCCGGACGCCATGCGGGCGATCGCAGAGAAATCAACGCTCTCATCCAGTTTCACTTTCTTTGCGCGGACTTTCAGTATCTCCTCCCTGCCTTTTAGATCCGGCAGTTCTACCGGCACTCTCCGGTCGAACCTTCCCGGTCTTGTCAGCGCCGGATCCAGAGACTCCGGCCGGTTTGTCGCCGCCAGGATGATGACGCCGTTGTTTGACTCAAATCCGTCCATCTCTGTCAGAAGCTGATTGAGCGTCTGCTCCCTCTCGTCATTGCCGCCTGCGCGGCCGTCGCGCTTCTGTCCTATTGCGTCGATCTCATCGATAAACACGATACACGGCGCTTTTTCTTTTGCCTGCTTAAACAGATCTCTTACCTTGGACGCGCCCATTCCAACAAACATCTCTACAAACTCGGAGCCCGACATCGAGAAAAACGGTACATTGGACTCGCCTGCGACTGCTTTGGCCAGCATCGTCTTTCCGGTTCCGGGCGGTCCTACGAGCAGGATACCTTTTGGCATGGAGGCGCCGATCTCTCTGTATTTTCCCGGATTGTGGAGATAATCCACGATCTCCGAGAGATTCTCTTTCGCCTCATCCTCGCCTGCAACGTCCGAAAAGCGGATACCCTCCGAGGACTTCACATATATCTTCGCATTGCTCTTCCCCATTCCGAAGATCATGGAATCCGCCCCTCCTCCTGCGCGGTTCATCAGCTTTTTCTGCATGTACTGACCGATTCCGATAAATATCGCGATCGGAAGGATCCAGGACAGCAGAAATGTAATGACCGGCGACGTCTGCTCAACGATCAGACTTGAGAATTTCGCTCCCGCGTCATACAGTCTCTGTGTCAGTTCAGGATCGTTTACCATTCCGGTCTTGTAGATCGACTCTCCGGCTTTATCTGTAAACACGATCTCATTGTCCGGCTGGTCGATCTCTACCTGCCCGACGTCTTTTTCATCTATCATACTCATAAACGTCTCATAGCCGACTTCTTTAACTTGTCGCTCCGCCGCCCATGGCATAAGCAGAAAGTTAAACAGCAGCAGGACTGCCATTACGGCCACATAATAAGAAATAATCGGTTTTCTCGGTTTCTTTACTTCATTCATTTTGTTTCCTCCTTGTCGGTTTCTGTGTTTCTTCCCTGGTCACAGCCGCTGCTTTCCATGTGCTTTTGTCTGTCCAGGGCCGTCAGAGCGGAGATCAGCGCCTGCTGCATGGCAAGCGTCGCAAAATCCATAGCGAACTCCGCGTACAGAAAAGCGGCCTCTTTTTCATCCTGATCCCGGGTGCTGTCCTCACAATGAAGATCCTGTATGATCTGATCTTTCATCATCCCGCCGATCTTCTCTCTGTATTCAAGCTGTGCCTGAGCCAGTTTTGTCACGGCAGGCGAGCGGCACACTTTCGCTTTTTCTTCCAGCATCAGAGTGTTTTCCATATACTCGTCTTCCGCTTTTTCAAGCTCTGAGCGGATCTTATTCCCGTCTCCCTGCTCACATATACGTATCCTGCACTGCAGCCTGCCATATTGCTGTTCCATTTCATACAGTTTAACTGCAAATACACTTTCATCAATATTCATAGAAAGATGTCCTCCTCTCTCCGGCCTTGCCTTAATGCTTACATCTTTATATATAACAGACGGGGGAAATAATTTCGACTCTCAGATTTTTAAATCTGTATTGACAGAATGGGAAAGTTGTAAACAAGACTGACAGATCCTGATGTCTGGCGCCTGTCTGATCGTCATTGCGGCCGCTCTTCTGGCATAAGCGACCGGAATACGCAAAAACAGAGTTATAAAGCAGGAGGCGGATCCTGATATCCGCCTCCTGACATATCTTTTGTATTCACTGTTTTCTCTCATCTTTCTTTTCCGGGGAACATCTTTCCGGTAATGATCTTCTTCATCTATGCGATAAGTCTCTCTTCATTCATATGCGGTTTCCCGATATAATGCAGGAGGACGCCTGTCATCCCTGATGCATAGAATCTCAGCATCACTTTCATATCCTCATAACTGATCTCTATATCCGGCATCTTGTGGCGTGCCATCGCATCCAGATAGACCATGGCAGAATCTGTAAGCATACTTTCAATCTGCACCCATCTGCGCGTGTACAGCAGTCGTTCCAGCTTCGCCTTGTTCTTTCTTATAAAACCGGCGAATTCTTTGAGCGCCACGATATCGTCTTCGGCTTCCAGGATTCTCTTTGACAGTTCCTCAGTCGCCTGCCTGAACGTCCATTCGAGGACATCCATGATATCCTTGAAATGATAGTAAAATGTCTGGCGGGAAATATGGCATTCCCCGATCAGCTTCGTCACTGTTATCTTGTCTATATCTTCCTTGTCTATCATCCGGGAAAAGGTCTCTGCGATTACTGCTTTCATGTCCTCTCTCATGTGTTACTCTATGATCCCCAGAGTGGCCATCATGACCGCCTTGATCGTATGCATCCGGTTTTCCGCTTCGTCGAATACCTTTGACTGTTTTGACTCGAATACCTCATCAGTCACTTCCATGTCCCTGATACCAAACCGCTCTCCCATCTTTTTTCCTATTGTTGTTTTCAGATCGTGGAAAGCCGGAAGGCAGTGCAGGAAGATCGCGCTCTCCTTTGCATTTGCCATCACATCTTTCGTCACTTTGTACGGAGAAAGCTCCCTGATCCTCTTCTCCCACACCTCGTCCGGTTCTCCCATAGATACCCAGACGTCTGTATAGATAACGTCTGCATCTTTCGTCCCTTCACTAACATCTGACGTCAGTGTGATCGAAGCGCCGGATGCTTCTGCGTATTCCCGGCACTGTGCGACCAGGTCTCCGTCAGGAAAATATGCTTCCGTTGTGCACGCCACAAAGTCAAGTCCCAGCTTGGAGCACGCCACCATCAGAGAATTGCCCATATTGAAGCGGGCGTCACCCATGTATACAAGCTTCAGACCTTTCAGAACACCGAAATGTTCGCGTATCGTCAACATATCGGCAAGCATCTGAGTCGGATGGTACTCATTGGTCAGGCCGTTCCATACCGGCACTCCCGCATATTCGGCCAGCTCTTCCACAATGTCCTGTCCAAAGCCCCGGTACTCGATTCCGTCATACATCCTGCCAAGCACCCTGGCCGTATCCTCGATACTTTCTTTCTTTCCCATCTGAGAACCCGTCGGTCCAAGATATGTCGTTCCCATCCCCATGTCATGAGCCGCCACCTCGAAAGCACAGCGCGTCCTCGTACTGTCTTTCTCAAATATAAGCGCCACGTTCTTTCCTTTATAAGCGTCGACCGGCACTCCTTTTTTCTTTTTCTCTTTTACCTCGGCTGAAAGATCGAGCAGATATGTGATCTCCTCCGGTGTAAAATCTTTTAATGTCAGAAAGCTGCGTCCTTTTAAATCCATTGTATATCCCTCGCTATCTTCGTTGATCCATATGAGTCATTATATATAAAGATGCATAAAAATGCAATACTTATGCATAAAATTACATCTCTGTCGAAATGTCTGCCTGATGCCTCCGCTGCCTGCTTACCTCAAACATGAGCACTGCCGCCGCCACCCCGGCATTTAAAGACTCTGCCTCGCCGTGCATAGGTATAACGACGCGGTGATCCGCGCACTCCGCAACTTCTTTCCGCAGCCCATTGCCCTCATTTCCGATGAGAAATGCGCAGCCCGAAGTATAGTCCTCCTCGTCATATGTCCTGTCTCCGGACAGATCGGCCGCAAACACGCGGAGTCCCGTCTGTTTCAGTTCATCGATTGTTCCAATAAGATCCTCTACATACAGGAACGGCATCCTGAGGACAGCTCCCATTGTAGAGCGCACTACTTTCGGGTTGTAGACGTCAACGCAGTCTCTGCTCAGGATGATCCCCGTTGCACCTGCCGCTTCAGCAGTCCGAAAGATCGTTCCCAGATTCCCCGGATCCTGCAGATCTTCCAGAACAGCCACGTGAGCATGCGCTGCGTCCGTTCCTAAGATATCATTCATCGTGTATTCCCTTTGCCTTACGACCGCCAGTATTCCCTGCGGTGTTTTTGTGTCGGATACATGAGCGAACACCGGATCAGCCAGTATCTCTGCCTGCGCGCAGCGTCTGAGTTCTTCCTGTTCTTTTTTGTTCCTGTCAGCATAACTTTCTGACAGATATATCTTCGAGATCCTTCCGCGCCAGTCGGGATCGCGGGCCAGTTCCCCCGCCATGCGAGGACCTTCCACAAGGAATACGCGGGCTTCGTTGCGGGCCCGGCTCTTTCTCATCAGTCTGACCAGATCTTTCACCTGGGAGTTGGCATTGCTGGTGATCATTATCTGTGCCCTTTCTTTGCGTCAAACTTCTGCAGGATATCGTTTGATCCGACCAGGATAAGTACCCCGTCAGAGGGCAGCGGCGCCTGGGGATCATATGCCACGTCTACCTGCTTATCGATGATGATCCCTATCACATTGATGCCAAAGCGCTCTCTTACTTTCAGATCTGCAAGACACTTCCCGCGCCAGGGTTCCGGCACGGCCGCCTCGACCATGCTGTAGTTTTCCGAAAGCTCTATCCAGTCCATAAATTCCCGTGCAGCCAGGTTCTTCGCCACGCGGCTTCCCATATCGATCTCCGGATATACTACCATGTCTGCGCCTACTTTCTTAAGAATTGTTCCCTGCAGGTCATCTTTTGCTTTTGCAACGACAAGAGGGATTCCCATCTCTTTGCACAGCAGCGTCGCCATAATGCTGGCCTCAAAATTCTCAGACACAGCAATCACAGCCCCGTCCAGATCCCTGCCGCCCAGTGTCTGCAGCGCCTCGGGATCTGTGACGTCCGCTTTCACCGCGTATGAGACCTGCTCTGAGATCTCCTGGATCTTCTCATAAGAATCGTCTGCTACAAGCACATCACACCCCATCTTCTCAAGCGTCAGCGCAACGCTCCATCCAAAACTCCCAAGTCCAAGTACTGCAAATTGTTTACTCATTTTTTCACTCTCCCGTCTGATATGATACAGATTTATTTTTCAGTTCTTAACTCTCGGTAAAAGCAGATCATCCGAGCATGATCTTTTTCTCAGGAAGCTCCCTGAACTTATCGCTCTTATTCGTCTTTCCTGCAAGTACGAGCGCCATCGTAAGAGGCCCTATCCTGCCGATATACATAAGGATCATCAATACGGCATGGCTGGCACGGCTCAGGTGCGACGTCAGATCCGCCGAGAGTCCTACCGTTCCGATGGCCGAAGACGCTTCGTACATCAGATTAAGGAACTCTGTCTTCGGATCAAAGACAGACATTGCGGCTACCCCTGCAAGCCAGCATGTAAATGTAATAACTGTGATCGTCAGCCCCGACCGCACGATATCCATCTCGATACGTCTGCCGAAGCACTCCGTATCTCTGCGTCCCCGGAGAACAGACAGAACCGTCAGGAGCAGCATTGCCGCCGTCGTCGTCTTGATACCGCCTGCCGTACCCGCCGGGGAGCCTCCCACAAACATCAGGATACAGCCCAGCAGTCTGGAGCTCTCAGTGAGTCCCGACTGGGAGACTGACGCAAAACCTGCGGTACGCGTCGTCACCGACTGGAATGCCGACGCCAGCACTTTTTCCGGCACGCTCATATCTTTCATTGTCTCCGGGTTGTTAAATTCCAGCAGGAAAAACCCGACTGTTCCAAACAGGATCAAAAACACCGTCATCGTAAGGACGATCTTGCTCTGCAGCCCCAGTCTGGTGAATATTCTCCTCCTTGCTCCTTTCTCCCCGGCCCCTTTCTTCGCTGTCACATAGATGTCATGCCATACGGGAAAGCCGAGCCCTCCCATCACAATAAGGAACATCGTGGTCAGGCTGACAAGCGGCGAGTCTGCATATCTGATAAAACTGCTGTCTCCTATAATATCGATCCCCGCATTGCAGAAGCCGGATATAGAATGAAAGATGCCGTACCAGACGCCCTTTATCACACCGAACTCAGGGACAAACTGAACAGAATAAAGTACTGCTCCGATCCCTTCCACGATGAATGTCCCGCGCAGGATGCGGATGATAAACTTTACAAGGCCGGAGAGTGTGTCCAGTCCGTACGCCTCCTGGATCAGGATCCTTCCTTTCATGGATATCCGTTTCCCCAGGATCAGGAAAAACGAAGCCATACACGCGATCACTCCGAGTCCGCCGATCTGGATCAGCAGGAGCATCACGATCTGCCCCGCCAGCGTGAACTGCTCCGCCGGCACAACCGTCACGAGTCCTGTCACGCATACCGAGGTCACTGACGTAAACAGCGCGTCAATAAATGCGATCGGCTGCCGGTTGCACACCGGGAGCCACAGCAGCACCCCGCCCAAAAAGATCACTCCGAAAAAGCCCAGGGCTACGATCTGCATCGTATTTAGTCTGACTCTTCGCGGGCTCTTTGTTCTTCTGTCCATAATACCCTCCATATCTTCTCCTGCATCTTCTGTAAAACATGTCTACGGTCTCCATCTTATCACAGAGCTATGGAAGATTCAATTTGAGGATTCCGTTCTGAGCATTCCTTTGCAGATTCTTAACTCAGGTTTATATCTGTTGCCGTTCAAAAGGGAGCCGCCCGGCGCTCATGTTTTTGCGGTTTCTGCACATGTTTCCCGCCTGCGCCGGCAAAGCAGCCTCACAGCCGTCAGCAGCAGCAGACCGGACAGCGCACCCGCACTGTCCAGCAGTACGTCTGATATCTGGCCGCTCCTTCCCGGCACAAAAAGCTGATGGAACTCATCTGTCGCAGCATACGCCGCTGCGATCGCCCATGGGAGGAACAGCTCCCTGACGATTTCTCCCGGTCTGCTTTTCATATTCCTGTCATATCTGACTTCTTCCGGCATTGCCTTTTCATCTCTCCGGCTCGCAGACGCCGGTATACATACCCCTGCTGCCAGAAGTCCCAGTACTGCATACTCCGCCGCATGGGCTGTTTTTCGCACCGGATGATCGATCTTCCCGGCAAACGCCTGCTGTTCCTCCTCACTCCACTCGTCAAATCCCGGTATAAAAAGATCTCCAACTATAGTCCCTGCAAAATAACTGTCCTCGGTTGATTCACTTCCGGAGCGCGAGGAAAACGCAAAAATGCCGGCCATCCACAATAACATCAGTATAAAAAATACTCTTCTCCTCATGTTCATCTCTCTGCACCATCTGTCTTCATAACAACTCCTGGGATCTTTTTCGATTATACTCTTTAATCGCCGCTTTGTATATCTATGTATTCCATTATGTTTTCTGAATTTTCTGTATATTTTAATTTTTTATATTTTTTATCAGATTTTATGTTGACATTCTTTCTGTTATGAGTTATTATAATAACATCAAAAGAAAGAAAAATAAAGAAAAGGAGGACGGACCACCAAAAACTTAATTCAGACTCCAATAATATTTAAGAAAAGAGGTATAGTCCAATGGGAAAGTAAACAAAATCCGAAAACACTATTCAATGAATAGTTTTACATAGATAAGAAACTAAATAAAGGAGGCACGATCCAATGGATGTAATAAGCTGAAAATCCACTGTACGAAAAGGAATTCGATACAGTGGATTTTTATTATGTCTTACAATTGACTCCTGACATATTTGATCATCTTCCCAGGAACCAACAGATCAATATCTTTCTTCGGTACAGATCCCGAATACTTCTTCCTCCTCATTCATCTCCAACAGCGTCTCTTTGTCAGCCACGCAGGCAAACCCATAGACCTGCAGTCCGTTTTCCCGGATATAGTCTGCTGCCTCAGCGTACGTTTCCCCGGCCTGCTGTCCCGTCATTTTAAGGAATTCATCCTGTTCAGACATATAGTCCAGCATCACGGCAACGTGCTCTGCCGCAAATGTTTCATCTTTTATCTTCTCCTCGACTTCATCCCATTCTGATGGATCATCAAAAGACCAGAGTATCAGGTTCGGGTATTTCTCACGATCCCACTCCAGCGTCGAAGACTGTCCCCTCTGAACATAAAATCCCAGATCCGCAGGGCGTCCGACAGGCATATAGATCCCTTCCGCTGTCCTTGGCACACACCAGATGTCCGCCGCCCGGTCAGCGTATTTCTCCTTGAATCCGATGAAGTCCTCATAAGACAGAATCTTATCCAGAGTCACATATGCAAGATAATATCTGTTGTCATCCAGCAGATTCAGATATTCTGCAGACTGCTCTTTGCTTTCCGGCGTATAGGCAAAACTTCCCACTCCTTTTTCTACTTGTTCTGTCAAGGTATCCTCCCTGTCCATGTTCATCTGAAACCAGCCGAATCTGTTTGCAGACGGCATATTGAGCAGATTGATATCATACAGTCTGAGCGCGTCTTTCTCTACCTGTCCTGCCACATGATGGAATTCCCCGCTCCTGCTCACGCTCTGATAAATATTGATATCATAATTTCCGTATCCTCTGTCTTCCACCTGTACATTATCTCTGTAAGCGCCCGGCAGGGCGAGTTCCGTATACACCGCCAGATCGAGACTCATCTGATTTGTCGTCCCTCCATTACTGCTTTCTCCCACAATCCGGCTCGGATCATAATAAAAAGACGAGACAACATGCGGAAGCACAAACAGGATCAAAAGGACAACGATCAGCGTCACGGCGCAGACTGCCGCTCCCATCTTCAGGAACGCCCGCCGGATCGCGCGGTTCACACGCTTCGTGAAATCATCTGCCGCATTTTTTTCTTTTCTGGCGGGCTGTATCTCAGAGTCTGCCTGCATTTCCCCGGGATCCTGTAAGATATCCTCCTCTTCCTTTTCAAACAGATACTCGCTGATCGCTTCGTGCCGTTCGATATCCCGCTCCACCATCTTCCGCTGCTCTTCTTTGAGTTCTTTCTTTTTATAAAGTTCCAGCAATTCATAATATTTCATAACCGTTCACCTCCATTATCCTGCGCAGTTCTCTCTTCGCCCGCATACTCAGAATCCTTGCATTTTCATAAGATATCCCCATGATTACAGCCGCCTCTTTCAGAGTAAACTGTTCAAAATAGCTTAAGATCAGTATTTCCCGCTTTCTCGTATCCAGAGAAAGAATGGCATGCTTAAGCATATCGCTTTCTTCTTTCTTAAGCGCCTGTTCTTCCGGATTCCCATCAGATATACCATCAGGGCCTTCCATTCCGCCTGTTTCTCTTTTTTCCAGATCTTCCGAATATATCTGTCTTTTCTGCTTTTTCATTTCATTGAGCAGAAGATTCCTGCCCACCATATAGAGCCACGCCCGGGCATTTACATGACTTGAGGGAAGTGAGATGAGGGCTTTGCAGAATACGTCTTGCATGATATCCTCAGCCATATCCCTGTTTCTGCATATGGTATATAAATATCTGTATATGTCCTGTCCGTATCTGTGATACAGCTCTTCCAGCAGTTCCTTTTCCAATCCCTCACCCCCGCGCATGTTATCCTTTCTGCTAATATAACATCCGGGATATATAAACTGTTACACTTTTAAAAAAAGCGAACTTTAATAACCCTTTTCCACAAAAAGGGTTATTAAAGTTCGCTATTTTTGCGGAAACAGAATAAAGAGGAGAATATTTTGTATTAAAACGGCAAAAAGATGCTGCCGCATCTATGATTTTCTAATCATTGATGCGACAGCCCCAGTTCTTCTTTATCACTATACTTTGAACCTGTACCCCACGCCCCAGATCGTTTCGATATACTGCGGGTGCGACGTATCATACTCGATCTTCTCCCTGATCTTCTTGATATGCACGGTCACTGTGGCAATATCTCCGATCGATTCCATATCCCATATCTCACGGAACAGCTCCTCTTTCGTGTACACATGGTTCGGATGGCTGGCAAGGAACGAAAGCAGATCAAACTCTTTTGTCGTAAACGACTTCTCCTCCCCGTTTACCCATACACGCCTCGCCGTCGTATCGATCTTAAGGCCGCGGATCTCGAGCACTTTGTTCTCCTCTACATTGCTTCCGATCAGCCTCTCATAACGTGCAAGATGGGCTTTCACCCTGGCTACCAGTTCGCTCGGGCTGAAAGGTTTCGTCATATAATCGTCTGCGCCCAGTCCAAGACCTCTGATCTTATCGATATCGTCCTTTTTGGCCGACACCATAATGATCGGAGTGTTTTTCTGATCCCGGATCTGCCTGCAGATCTCAAAGCCGTCCACTCCCGGAAGCATCAGATCAAGAATGATCAGATCGAAGTCCTCATCCAGCCCTTTCCTGAGTCCCGTGTCGCCGTCATTTGCCACCTGTACCTGAAAGTTGCTCAGTTCCAGATAGTCTTTCTCAAGATCAGCGATGCTCTCCTCATCCTCAATGATCAAAATACGCTTACTCATCAATAGGTACCTCCTGATATTTTCTGATCACAAAATACATTGTCGTACCAGCGCCCTCATCACTGGTGCCCCAGATATTCCCTCCGTGCTCCTCGACGATCTTTTTTACTATGGAAAGGCCGATGCCGCTGCCTCCTTTCGACGAATTCCTCGAAGCATCCGTGCGGTAGAACCTGTCAAAAATATACGGCAGATCTTTTGAAGCGATCCCCTTTCCGTTGTCGCCCAGCTCGACCTGGACAAAATCTCCCACATCCTTTACTTCCATCGTGATCTTCCCGTTTGGCTTGTCCATATATTTCAGGGAATTCGATACGATGTTGTTGATAACTCTCCTTAACTGCTCCGGATCTACAATTACTTTACAGTCGCTTTCCATAGCGTTTCGATAACTGAAAGCAATTCCTTTTGCCTCGAGCTCCATATGGAGATCCTCCGCACAGTCCTCGAAATAGCCCTGCGCAGAGATCGTCGCGAAATTATACGGAATCCTGTTCGTATCGATCTTTGAATACAGAGTCAGTTCATTTATGAGAAGATCCATCTCATTAGCCTTATTATATATGGTCTTGATATATCTGTCCATCTTTTCCGGCGTGTCTGCCACGCCGTCCATGATACCCTCCACATATCCCTTGATCGCCGTAATCGGAGTCTTCAGATCATGGGATATATTGCTGATTAGTTCCTTGTTCTCACGGTCGAACCGGACCTTCTCCTCCGCATTCGCTTTCAGGCGCAGGCGCATCTCTTCAAAATCCTGGCAGAGCTGTCCGATCTCGTCGTCTGACTCCTGCCTGACCTCAAAATCAAGATTGCCCTCCTTGATATTACGGGCTGCTTTCTGCAGTTTCGTCAGCGGTACGGACACAGACCTGTAGATCCAGTAGATCAGAAGCGCGGTAGTAAAGAATACAAGCATCATGTAGAGCTGCAGTACCTCGCCGCCCTCTCTGCTCCCGGTCATACGGACCGCCACAGCCATGAAGATCATCGGCAGGATCATAACTACTACGAACACAATGATCAGTTTTGTTCTGAGTTTCACAGGCAGCTCACACTCCTTTTCTTTTCATATGAAATATATTCTACAAATATTTCTTTTCCCCGTCAACCTTACACGGCCTTTATTTAGTCTTTAATCTGCATAAAAGAAGCGCTGCGGTTTCATCTCTTTATGAACGAACCTGCAGCGTTCCTGTTTCTTTAATTTTCTCTCTTAATAATAATCCATAATAATTTACAGATAATTTTTCAGATCGTCAGCCTTATCCAGCCGCTCCCACGGCAGTTCCAGATCCGTGCGTCCAAAATGGCCGTATGCTGCTGTCTGTTTATAGATCGGTCTGCGCAGATCCAGCATTTTGATGATACCTGCAGGCCGAAAGTCAAAATTCCCGCGAATGATCTCTACGAGTTCTGCATCCGGCACTTTTCCTGTCCCAAACGTCTCTACAGAGACTGACGTCGGTTTTGCCACTCCTATCGCATAAGAGATCTGTATCTCACAGCGTTTTGCAAGTCCCGCCGCCACGATGTTCTTCGCTGCATATCGTGCGGCATATGCGGCAGATCGGTCCACTTTCGTGCAGTCTTTCCCCGAAAACGCCCCGCCGCCGTGACGCGCCATGCCGCCGTATGTATCGACAATGATCTTTCGTCCCGTCAGACCGCTGTCCCCATGCGGTCCGCCGATAACAAACCTTCCGGTCGGATTGATAAAAAATTTCGTATTATCGTCCGCCATCCCCGCAGGAATGATCTCGTCAAATACATATTTCTTTATATCCTCATGGATCTGCTCCTGCGTCACATCCGTATCGTGCTGCGTCGAAAGAACGACCGCGTCCAGACGTTTCGGTATATGGTTTTCGTCATACTCTACTGTGACCTGCGTCTTCCCGTCCGGACGGAGATAGGGAAGCGTGCCGTTCTTTCTCACCTCTGTCAGACGGCGGGACAGCTTGTGTGCCATTGCAATCGGATAAGGCATGTACTCTTCCGTCTCATCGGACGCGTAGCCGAACATCATACCCTGATCTCCTGCTCCGATCGCTTCGATGTCATCCTCAGACATCGTATGTTCTTTCGCCTCAAGCGCCTTGTCCACACCCATGGCAATATCTGCCGACTGCTCGTCGATCGTTGTGATCACACCGCATGTATCCGCATCAAATCCGAATTTTCCTCTCGTATATCCGATCTCACGCACTGTATCGCGGACGATCTTCGGGATATCGACATATGCTTTTGTGGTGATCTCACCCATGACCATTACCATGCCCGTAGTACAGCATGTCTCACACGCCACACGGCTCATCGGATCCTGAGCCATCAGGGCGTCCAGGATCGCATCGGAGATCTGATCGCACATCTTATCCGGATGTCCCTCGGTAACTGACTCAGACGTAAACAATAATTTTTCCATACAACAAAAACTCCTTTCTTTCTGTGCCCCATCCCCGCATATGCAGAAACAGGCCGGTTCAACTTTCTCCTCTGGCTTGTCGCAAACGATCGGACAGGAAAAAATTCTTTTCCCCTGTCCGCCGCGATACCGCGGCCAGCTTATCGCTCAAAAAAGGCAGCCCGCAAAAGCGGACTGCCGATATCTGTCACAACAATCCTCTTATTGTTCGATCGCTCGCTCAGGTTGGCACCTTCCTGCTAAAGGGGTTGCCGCAGCTTCACAGATCCTTTGTATCTCCACTGCTCTGAATAAGAGAAAGTATTCATGATTTAATTTTGTTCCCGATAAAACTTTACAGCGTATATCTGAAAATGTCAATAGTGATTTTTCATTCGTGCCTGTTGTAACGGCCTGCCCTCTATGCCGGCAGTTTTTCGCTCTTGAGATCTTCCGGCAGTTTTCTGAGCTCTGGAATCTGGCCGGCCGCAGACGCTTAGCTGACTTTCAGCCTGAACTTCTGCGCTTCTTTTTCGTTCGTCACTTTCTCGATCACACCGCCGAGACTTCTGAGCTTCTCCTCGAAGCGCTCATAGCCTCTCTGTATATAGACGATATCATCCACGATCGTGATGCCGTCCGCTGCGAGTCCCGCGATACACAGAGCCGCTCCCGCCCTCAGGTCAGGCGCGCTCACCCTCGCTCCTGAGAGGATATCCACACCCTCGATCGTCGCAGAGTTGCCCTCTGCTTTCACCCGCGCGCCCATTCTTGCCAGTTCGGCAAGATACTTGAAACGGTTCTCGAAGATACTCTCTGTGATCGTACTCGTCCCTCTTGCCAGTGCGAGAGCCACTCCGATCTGAGGCTGCATGTCCGTCGGATATCCGGGATATGGAAGTGTCTTTACCTGGGTGCTGCGCAGACGCCCTTTTGCTACTACACGCACTGCATCGTCAAACTCTTCGACCTCACAGCCGATATCGATCAGCTTCGAGAGCGTCGCGTCCAGATGCTTGGGGATCACATTCATGACCGTGACGTCCCCCTTGGTGGCCGCCGCAGCGAACATAAACGTCCCCGCCTCAATCTGATCCGGAATGATAGAATATTCTGTCCTGTGAAGAGACTGTACGCCTCTGATCCTGATAATGTCTGTCCCCGCGCCTCTTATATTGGCCCCCATACTGTTCAGGAAGTTTGCCACATCAACGACATGCGGTTCTTTAGCGACATTTTCCATGATAGTGACGCCATCGGCCATAGCCGCAGCCATCATCACATTGATCGTCGCGCCCACACTAACGACGTCAAAATAGAGATGTGTTCCCCTGAGATGCTCAGACTCGGCAACGATCTTGCCGTACTCGATATCCACGTCGGCTCCAAGAGCCCGAAAGCCCTTCAGATGCTGGTCTATCGGTCTGCTCCCGATATTGCATCCTCCGGGCAGAGCTACTTCTGCATGTTTGTACTTTCCGAGAAGAGCCCCCAGCAGATAGTAGGAAGCCCTGATCTTCTTGATATAATCGTACTCAATGTTAAAATCACTGATCGTACTGCCATTGATCTTAACTGTGTGTCTGTCAACTCTCTGCACCATCGCTCCGATCTCACTGATCGCCTCGAGCATAACATTAACGTCGTTGACATCCGGCAGATTGTCGACCAGCACGGTCTCATCCGTCATGATCGCCGCTGCCAGGATTGCGAGAGCCGCATTTTTGGCGCCGCCTATCTCCACTTCTCCCACCAGTGGATTGCCGCCTTTGATCATATATTGCTCCATTTTGCACCTCGACTTTGATCTTATTATCTTATTTGTAGTTCCCCTCTGTATCTTCAAGCCTGACTCATCTTGTCCGTGCAAGGAAATTCTTTCCGCCGCACTTTGTACGACCAGTATACCACAAAAGAAGTTATTTTTGAATTCCCAACTTTCAGAATCCCTTATATACTCCTGACCAACTCAATATTTTAGTTCTCTTTTTACGGTATTGTCAAGTTTTTTCCTGGATTCTGTCCTTTTTTTATATTTTCTTACCGCATTGAGTACATTTTTTATTGTATCTTCTATGCGGCATCCATCCTCGCACACTGTGATGTCAGCATATTTCTCAAAGTACGGCACACGCTCGTAATAGAGGTCTTTCAGGCTCTGTCCCTCTTTCAGGACGACGCCCCGCTTTTTCGGATTGCGTATCCGCTTTTTTATTGTCTGATAAGATGCTTTTAAATATACGATCGTTCCTATATTTTTATAATGCTTCATCGCGTTTTCACAGTAGATCACGCTCCCACCCGGAGATATGACGGAGTTCTTCGCTTTCACAGAAGCGTTGACCTGATCCTCTATCTTCAGGAAACCTTCCAGTCCCACATCGTCTATGATCTCACGGAGCAGCTTGTGTTCCTGCTCCTGTATCAGAAGATCAGTATCGATAAAATGCATTCCCAGGCGCTTTGCCACCACGATCCCCACCGTGCTCTTTCCCACAGCGGGCATGCCGATAAAAATCAGATTTTTCTTCATAGTATACTCTCTCTTCATCGTATATTTCGGGAATTTTGTCCGATTGCACATCACAGAGCGCCGCCGTTGTACGGAGACGCTCTTCTTTATTCCCCGCAGACAGTATACCACGAATCTGTAAGTTAGTAAAATCTCCTGCATCTTCTCCTGTGGTCGCATCTGCGTTTATACAATTCCTGATAGAGCATTACTTCTATGAGATCCCTTACGGATCTCTCAACTTCGCCCGCCGTAATGCCTCCGGCGCTGTTCTCACTGATCCTGGTTTCTCCTGCATCCTCCTCTCTGCTTCCGCCGTCTCCCGCACGGCCGTCCATATATCCTGCAAACAGTTTCCTTTCATGCCTGAGCGCATTGTCACAGGCCCGCCTGCACATCAGTTTGAGCTGCAGTTTATCAGGATACTGATCATATACCATACTGTTCTCGTATTCCATGCGGTCGCACTCTTCTTCCACATAGGGCAGGAGCCGCTTCGGGATATCCGGATACATACTCTTCAGATATTCAAGATCCATCCGCTCGGTCCTCTCATCGTCATATGAAAACGGAGTCGGATACGCCATATAGTAAGGCAGTTTTTCATTCATGGGCTGTTCACTCCCGGATTGACATTATATGAACAGTATATGCCGGAAGCCGGATCGCGGTGACTGTACCCTTTATCCGAATATCTTCTTCAGTTCGTCGGCACATCCCAGCTCGAAGTCCGGTTTCATCGGCCATGTTCCCGTGCCCACGACCGCGCAGTCCATCCCTGCCGCTTTTGCGGCCTCAAGTCCCGCGGGCGCATCCTCCACGACAAGGCACTCCTGAGGCTTTAAGCCCAGTTGTTCCGCCGCCTTTAAGAATACTTCCGGATGCGGTTTGCTGTGAGTGATCATCGTCCCGTCGCAAACGGCATCAAACGCATCTTCCGCGTCAATGCGCTCAAGGATATAGGGAGCATTCTTGCTCGATGATCCCACTGCCAGCTTCAGTCCCTTTTCCTTCAGGAAAGAGAGCATCTCTCTCACCGAGGGCAGCATGTCCGACGGCGTCATCTCCGAGAGCAGTTCTCTGTAGTAAGTATTCTTCTCTTCCGCCAGTTCCTGCTTCCTTTCATCCGTCAGTTTTTCCGTGCTCTTCTCCAGTATGATCTCGAGACTTTCCATCCTGCTCACACCCCGGAGCCTGCGGTTGACAGTCTCGTCAAATGGTATGTTCAGTTCGTCTGCGATCTTCTTCCATGCGCGGTAGTGAAACTGATCCGTATGGCACAGCACCCCGTCCAGGTCGAAGATCACACCCTTATATTTTGAAGTATCCGCCTCTTCTGTACGGTCGCACACCTCTTTGCCCTCCGCGAGACTGTAAGCCCTGCCGTTCATCGTGATGCTGATCTTCGGGCCGCTCAGATGAACTGCCGAAATCATTCCCGGAGTCAGTGTTACCCGGATGCGGGCGCCCCGCCAGCAGATGCAGAATTCCATTTTTTTCCACGATGCAGGAAGGTGATTCTCCAGCGAGAGCATATCTTCTTCCCATTTCAGCCCTGCGAATCCGCACACGCCGCACTGCCAGATACCGCCCATAGCGGCGCTGTGTATCCCTTCATTGGACGAATACGGGTTCGGTCCCAGATCAATGTCCACCGCATGGCGGTACATATCAAGCGCCATCTGATCCATGCCCATCCATGCCGCTACCACGCAGTGCTGTCCATGACTTAAGGAGGAGTCGTGCAGTGTCCTGGACTCGTAGAAGAGGAAGTTCTTCCGCCTTGTATCATCGTCGAACAGCTCCGGCATGATCCGCAGCAGCATCACAAGGTCCGCCTGTTTTGACACCATGAACCTGTTCATCTGCGCCGGGCTGTAATCCTCATATATGGAAGATACCCCCTGCTGCATCCTGTATTTTGTCAGGTCGATCTTCTCCAGCGTCAGGTATTCGTCGTTCTGCGGTACAAGCCCGTCTTCTCCCGGCGTCGGCAGGTAGATCAGATCCGCTTTTGTCAGGAACTCATTCCTGGCATCTTCCAGGTCGCAGATCTTCTCCAGCCGACTCCTGGCTGTGCTCCACTCTTTGTCCATGCGTCTGATTACTTCCGCAGCGATCCTCAGGTTATATACCGCCAGATAGTTGGTAAATGCGTTGTTGTCCACGTCTTCTTTATATTCGTCGGGCCCGATCACTCCGGTGATTTCATAGCGTTCCATGCCGTCGTTCCACTCCAGGCGGCTGGCCCAGAACCTGGCTGTCTCCACCAGCAGTTCGCAGCCGTATCTGTCCATGAAGTCGTCGTCGCCCGTCGCGTTGTAATACAGCCACACAGCCCATGCGATATCGGCTGTAATGTGATGCTCTCTGATGCCTGTATAGATGGGGATGGACTCGCCCGTCACGACATCCGCCGCACCGTAAAGAGGCGTAACCTCGCCGTCATCCAGCCATGCGCTCTCCCAGGGGAACATCGCCCCTTCATAATGGTTTTCCTCTGCTTTGCGGTAAGCCCCCGGCAGTGTCCGGTAGCGATACTCAAGGAGCGTCCGCGCTGCGGACGGATCTGTCATGAGATAGTGCGGGAGCAGGAACATCTCTGTATCCCAGAAAGAGTGTCCTTTATATCCCTCTCCCGTCATACCTTTTGCTCCGATACCGACGCGGCTGTCTTTCCTCTGGATCATAATATTGAGATGATAGAGGGCAAATCTTACGCCGAGCTGGTCCATCACATTCGGGCTGTCTATGCGCACGTCCATCCTGTCCCAGTAGTCCGACCACATAAGCGCAGACTCGTCGAGCAATTCCCCGTAGCTTTTGTCCAGGCATCCGCGTATGTATTCACCTCCGGCTTCTGACACGGGCTCTGTCTCCGTCACGCCGGCAGGACGTTCCGGTTCCTCGAACTCCATGTCCCGCCCGGTGTGGTAGCATGCTGTCTTTTCCATCAGCAGGCTCTCATCCGCCTCGACAAGAAAGCGAAATCTTTTTACAAATCTGCGTCTTTCGATCACCGGAAGTTCAAAAGCAGGCTCCTTATTAAAACGGTGCGCACAGTGCACGGCAACCGGGATATCCGACTGGCATGTCCTTGTCGTCAGACGCAGGATATCGCCCTCGAGCAGCCTCTTCTCCCCGTCCAGGCAGTGCTGCGCGCCGGTATTCGAGCTTCGCGAACTGATACCGCTTTCAATCTCGATCTCAACCGTACCGGACAGCGGCGTGACTTCCATGCTAAATGCCGCTGCGTGTGTCCGGGCCAGAGACACAAATCTGCGGAAGCAGAACTTTATCCTGTTTTTAGACGGGCTCTCCCATGTCACGTCTCTTATGTATTCGCCGTTCCTCAGATCCAGTCTGCGGGAGTAAGCAAGTACTTTTCCCCTGTCCATGGAGAAGCGTTCTTTATTAATCCTGATCACGAGTCCCGTCACATCGGGCAGATTGGGCAGTTCTGTCACTTCGTCCTCCATCGCCTTGTTGAATGTACCCGCGATAAACGTATTTCTGCACTGCCCTACATAGTCTTCTTCGAGTGCGCAGCGTATGTTTATATATCCGTTTCCCTGTGCAAATATTGATTCGCATTTTGCCATGCAGCGGGAGTCAAATCCCGCCTCCTCTATCATCCATCCGCCCGGAGCGGCGTTATAGTTCATATGATAGTTCATAAGTCATCTCCTTTATGCCGTAAATTATCCTTTGATGCCTGTCGACGCCATACTTACCTGCACCTGTTCCTGCGCGAATATATAGAGTATGATTCCCGGCAGGACAACGATGGTGAGCGCCGCAAAAAGTTGTGTGTAATTATACGAAAATTCGCTTGTAAAATAACTTAAAGCGATCGGGAGTGTCCTCTGTGAATCCGACATGGTGAGCAGCGACGCAAAGTAGTACTCATTCCAGTTGTTCAGAAACATCAGGATGCCGGCCGTAGCAAGAGCGCCTCTCGCAAGGGGCAGGTTAATAGACCAGAACACCCTCATAAATCCCGCGCCATCCACGATCGCCGCCTCATCCAGCGATTTAGGGATAGACATGAAGCCGGCCCTAAGGATAAAGATGGACATCGCCATGCCCGTTGACAGATAGACCAGCGTCACGCCCCACAGATTGTCATAGAGTCCCAGGTTCATGATCAGTCTGAAAATCGGCTGCGTCTTGCTGTGCGCAGGCACGAGCAGCGTCACTGTAAACAGCACGAACAGAAGCGTCCGTCCCGGAAAGCGGTATTTCGCCAGCACATATCCGCCCATCGCGAAGAACAAAAGCGACACGATCGTGGATACTCCCGCCGCTAAAAGTGAATTGAGAAAATACTGCGGGAAATTATAGTTTTCAAACAAATGTATAAATACGTCAAATGAAACAGAGGTGGGCAGAGCCAGTGGATCGCTCAGTATTTCCCCGTTCGTCTTAAAAGCGGACATAATCACCCACAGGATCGGGAATACCGAGATTACGATAACAAATATCTCCAGAAAATAGATGAATACCCTGCTTGCTCCTTTTTTTAATGTCAGCATGTCTCCACCTCCTCTAATAGTCTGACTCATTCATTCGGAACGCCTTGTTGATGATTCCCATCATGATCAGTCCGATGACGAACATCAGGACTCCGATCGCATTGGCATATCCGTATCTGTAGTCTGTCACCGCATTGACAAGCAGGATCGGAAGGCTCATCGTGTCATTGCCCGGACCGCCCGCTGTTGTAAGCGAAATCTGTTCATACATGGTGATCCTTGATGTGATCGAGGCGATCACTCCTGTTGCGATCGCATTCCGGCACAGGGGAAGCTGGATATAACGTATGGTCTGCCAGCCTTTCGCCCCGTCGATCACAGCCGCTTCATTGAGTTCCTGCGGAATATTCATCAGATCTCCCAGAACAAGGAGCGTGACAATGACCGCATAGAACAGCCATGTAAATGTAACCGCCCAGAACGCCCACGGAGACGAGAAAAACCACTGTACCTCAAAGTCGGGGTTGAACTTGCGTATAATAGAATTTAATATTCCGAAGTCGTTGTTGAAAAAGAATCTGTAGATCATCGCCCATGCAGCCGCACTGATGACATTCGGGATCATAAATACGGCACGGGTGACTTTCCATCCTCTTTTGCGCTGATAGAGTATAAAGGCCATCAGCGTTCCAAACCCCACATGCAGGAACATGGCGATCAAAGACCACAAAAGCAGGTTCTTCAAAGAGATAAGAAATGAACTGCTCGTAAACAGGTTCTGATAGTTCGTCAGTCCATTGAATACCGGGTCGTTAAACCCGTCCCACTGCGTAAATGACGTCACGAACACCTGGACGATCGGAACCAGATAGAACATGAGGAAAATAACCGTTGTTGGCAGCAGGAACAGATATATCCATTTATAGTTCTTTTTCTCCCAGTGAGTATTGGATATATGTCCCGGCTTTATGCCTTTTTTCTTCATAAGACAATTTCCTTTCTTTTAGCACGCACGCCCGTCTGTAACGGCGGGCGTGCTGGACAGATCTCTGTTCTGCTGTAAGTCTCTACTCTGCTGTCGCTTCCTGAGCCGCAGTTGTAAGCTGAGCGCAGAATTCCTCTGCTGTAAGTGTGCCGTCTGCAAGTGACGGAAGCAGTCGGCTCAGATCAGAAGTTCCCACAGATGACGGGATGACGTCAAGAATGCACGGTGCGAATACTGTATCTTCTGTCGTATCTGCCGCAAGGTCAGCAAGTACCTGAGTCTCTCCCTGCTGTGTAACAAAGTTTTCGCTGTACTCAAGGTTCGGAGCGTCTCCGCCCTCTGCGAGAAGATATGCCTCAAGCTCTTCCGGTGTATAGATGAACTCGATGAACGCCAGCGCGCACTCTCTCTCTTCTTCAGTTGCTTCCGCAGAGATCCACCACTCTCCGTAGTTCTGTGTCTGAGCGATGCCGACCTGGCCCGGGAAGAGAGACGCTCTTACGTTGGCGCCGTCAAATCCGTTGCTCCAGTTTGCAGAATTGGTCTCTTCAAAGTCTGTTGACATCCACGGACCGTTCGCGATGATCGACGCCTGAGAGCTCATGAACGCATTTGCCGCATCAGGATAAGCTGCCCCGATTGAGTTGGCAGAAGCGTTGTTCTGGAGCAGGCTCTGGAGTTTCTCCACAGCGCTTACGATCTGCGGCTGACTGAGGTCTGTTATCTTCTCTTCGATCCCGCTGTTGAGCAGATCCACGCCGCCATCTTCATCTGCGATCAGTGCAGTCAGGAACAGTGCGCTTACCCATGCGTTCTCCGCTGTGGAGAATGCGATCTGCTGGTCGCCTATAAGCTCGATGAACTCGTCCATTGTCATTGCACTCAGATCCTGGTCCGCTACGTCCCACATTGCGCTGTTGTAGAAGAATCCGGTCGGTCTGACTGTCGCCAGCGGCACACTGTAGATGGCGCCGTCATCTTCTGTACAGTATTCGACCGCGTCGTCAAGCATCAATGCTTCGATATCAGGATTATCTGCCAGCCAGTCGCTGATATCATATGCCATGCCGTTCGGGAACACGACCGTCCTGAGCCATTCTTTATCTCCGCCCTGCACAAGCGGCGGAAGCGCGTTCTGCTGTGCAAGCTGTTTCATCTGGTCGTTGAACACATCTTCTGTCACATTTTCAAGTTCGATGTGGTATGTTCCCTCATACTGTTCGTTAAAGCGTTCCACCTGGGGCTCAAAGAATACCGCGCCCACATTTTCCCCCGTCTTATAGGACGGGATCGTAATCGTGATCTCTCCGGAATCTCCGCCGGAACCCTCCCCGCCGGATGAACTTCCTCCGCCGTTCGACGAAGCGCCGCACCCCGTTGAAACAAGCATAAGACCTGCCAGTAACGCTGCTAAAAATTGTTTCTTTTTCATAATTACTCTCCTTTCATACGTACATGAATGTACTGTATCAGTTTCCCGAAAACGTTTTTGAAAATGTGTCTGAAAAAAGCGGCATTTAAATATTACCGCTTAACGCCCCCGCATTTACTGCGGGAAACGTTCGCTATGCGTTCCGCCTACGCGTCCACTTTCTTCACGCTGCCGCGTATCTCCAGCTTGTGCGGGAGGATCAGATCCTGGGCCGGCCGTATCCCCTCTATCATATCATACAGGAGATGCGCCGCTTCATACCCTTTGTCCTTGATATTCTGATCTACTGTTGTGATCTTCGGATCCGTGTACTCTGTGACATAGATCCCGTCATAACCGACGACCGAATAATCTTCCGGCACCCTGCGCCCTGCTCCTTTCAGAGCTTCGATCGTACCGACCGCGAGCATGTCGCTCATGCACAGGAATGCAGTCACTCCCTCTTTGCCGTGTTCCCTTATGAACTCAGCAACGCCGGCGCTTGCTTCCTCTTTGAGGAAATTCGTGTAGATAATGTACTCTTTCGGCAGTTCCAGACCGTTTCTATGCATCGCATTCACGGCGCCCTCCATCCGCTGCGCTGTGACCGCGGCATTTTTTCTGCCGCATACAAGAGCGATATTCCGATGCCCCTGATCGATCAGGTACTGCGTCAGTTCTTCAAACGCCGCCACATGATCGTTCGTCACATTGCTGACGTTCTCTCCGCTGACCTCTACGTCGATCGTCACGCAGGGTTTTCTGCTCTCTTCCAGACTTTTGAAATACGGATCTGTATTTTTCAGTCCGAAGATGACAGCGCCCGCGATATTGTGCTCGTAACAAAGCTGTTCGTAGCTCTTTTCCTCCTGTATCCTTGTGTTGATCACATGCATCGATATCTCCAGATCATGTTCGATCGCAAACTGATAACATCCTTTCATCAGCATTGTCTCGAAATCATTGAACATCACATCCTCCAGAAATCCTGAAAGGATCAACGCGATGTTCCTGGAATGCTTTGATGACAGGCTCTTTGCCACAAGATTCGGGCGGTACTGCAGCTCTTTCGCAACTTCGAGGATCCGCTCCCTTGTCTTTGCGCTGATATCCGGATAATTGTTCATGGCTCTCGACACTGTTCCTACCGAAACGCCTGCCGCTTTTGCCACATCTTGAATCGTCGCCGTCATACCTGCTGCCTCCAAGTTTCCAAAAACGTTTTTGTTAATTTATTTTTATCATACTTCGGCAGTATAGTCAATTGATTTTTCTTACAAAATCACATTTTGTCTATTTTCGCCAAAAAAAGTCGTCTGCCGTAAATGACAGACGATTTTTTTTGTGATTTTTTACCCGTCAGATTCCCTGAGTATCCTCTGTACCTCCAGCCTCGTCTCTCCAAGTCCGATAATGTCGTCCCTCTGGAGGACCTCCGGCTCGCCGATCCGCTCTCCGTTCAGGAAAGTCCCGTTTCTCGAGCCTTCGTCTTTCAGGTATAGTTTGTCGCCTTTATGAATAATGGCGCAGTGTATCTTGGATACTCTTCCATCGCTCAGGATCGGAAGATACTTCTCATACATACTGCCGTCCTTACCCCGTCCGATACCTACTGCATCGTAAAATGTAAACGTGTATTTGTCCCAACTGTCGATATCTTCCAGTACGATCTTCCACTGACGTCTTTTCTTTTTTTTCAGCCGGCTGTCCGGTTCTTCTTCCGTTTCCTGCCTGCGCCTGCGCGCCGGTTTCCCGTCGTCTCCGTCGTCTTCCCTGCGGCGGCGCTTTTGTGTTCCGCCTGTTTCCGCCATATAGGCCTTGTTTTTCTTTATACTGTTAAATGACACCGCCATCATCCCTGCGCTTCCGCCGAGCAGCACAAACATCACGATCCAATACCACATGTTGTATTCCTCTCTTTCAAAGTTTAATAGTACTATACTTTTGGCCTGCGGGCAAGTAAAATGTAGCTTTTTGTCGAAACAGGTGTAAAACTGCTCCTTCTGTGTTAGAATATCTTCAGATACTGTAAAATATGCCCCTCCGCCGCCAAACGTGCTGCGGAGCAAAAAAAAAGGAGACAACTTATGAGTATGATACAGCCTTTCAGAGGCATCCGCCCGGCGCGGGATCTCGCGGCCTCCGTCGCCGCACTTCCATACGACGTATACAACAGCGATGAGGCAAGAAAGATCGTCTCTTCCAATCCGATGTCATTTCTCAGGATCGACCGTGCCGAGACACTTCTCCCAGAGGGAACTGATCCGTATTCTCCCCAGGTCTATGAAACGGCACGGCGCACGCTCGACGAAATGATAGCTGACGGGTCTTTTATACAGGATACATATGACTGCTACTATATATATGCGCTCACAATGGAGGGGAGGACTCAGACCGGGCTTGTGGCCTGCGCTTCCATAGACGACTATATGAGCGGAGTCATCCTCAGGCATGAGAATACACTGGCTGCAAAGGAAGAAGACCGTATCCGGCATGTAGACGCCTGCAGCGCCCAGACCGGGCCGATTTTCCTCACGTACCGTCCCTGCCTGAGACTCCGTCAGATACTCAGGGAAATCTGTCAGGAGAACCCGCTCTATGATTTTACCAGCGACGACGGGATCAGGCATCAGGTGTGGAAGATCGACAGCCGGGAATATATCGATAATATTTCTCAGCTTTTCGTCGGGATCCCGCATCTGTATATTGCCGACGGCCATCACCGGGCGGCGTCCGCCGTCAGGGTCGGACTGCAGCGCAGAGCCGCCGATCCGGACTTTTCCGGAGACGAGGAGTACAACCGTTTCCTTTCTGTGCTCTTCCCGGCAGATGAGCTTAAGATCTATGATTATAATCGTGTCGTAGTCGACAGGAATGGGTGTACATTTTCAGAATTTCTTGATAAGATAAAGGACAGGTTTCAGCCTGAGCCTGTTCCGTCCGGCCCTTACCGGCCTGTCCGCAAAGGGGAATTCGGCCTCTATACAGAAGGCTCCTGGTATCGTCTGGCCGCCGATCCTTCTATATTTACCGGGGATCCGGTCAGAGATCTGGACGTGTCGGTGCTGCAGGACTATATCCTGGATCCGGTGTTCGGCATCAGAGATCCGAAGACAGATCCACGCATACGTTTCATCGGCGGGATACGGGGACTTAACGCTCTGGAACAGGCTGCCGACGAAAGCGGCGGCGCGGCGTTCTCCATGTATCCCACGTCAATGGAGGAACTGCTCGCCGTAGCCGACGCAGGCCGGCTTATGCCGCCCAAATCCACATGGTTTGAACCTAAGCTCCGAAGCGGGCTGTTTATCCACCGGTTCTGACCGGACGGACAGGATCGTCCGACGGACTGCACAGCGTGCGAAAGCCGGCTGTTTTTAATATTGAAAGGGAGATGTGATTCATGGAGAGAAATGATCTTTGCTGGTGCGGAAGTGGCAGGAAATACAAGAAATGCCACATGCCGATCGAAGAAAAAATGCTGCTCCACGCAGAGAAAGGAGAAATCGTGCCCACGAGGAAGCTGCTCAAAACGCCTGCCCAGATCGAGAAGATCCGGACGAGCGCGGCTCTCAATACAGCCGTCCTCGACGAAGTGGCCAAAAACATCCATATCGGCATGAATACCGCCGAGATCGACGAGATCGTATACCGCTTTACGACAGAGCACGGGGGTATACCGGCTCCCCTGGATTATCAGGGATTTCCAAAGAGTGTGTGTACTTCGCTCAACAATGAGATCTGCCACGGCATTCCCGATAAAAATATCATCCTGAAAGAGGGAGATATTATAAATGTAGATGTGTCCACGATCCTTGACGGTTATTTCTCCGACGCTTCCCGTATGTTCAGGATGGGGAAGATATCCGACCGGGCCGAGCGGCTCATCCATGTGACAGAGGAGTGTGTCGAACTCGGACTTGCAGCCGCAAAGCCCTGGGGACATCTGGGCGATATCGCCTACGCGATCAACACACACGCCCGCGCCAACGGGTACTCGGTCGTGGAGGAGATCGGGGGGCACGGCATCGGTCTTGAATTTCATGAGGATCCTTTCGTGAGCTATGTAACCCCCAAAGGAAGCGAGATGCTGCTCGTCCCCGGCATGATGTTCACGATAGAGCCGATGATCAACGAAGGAAGCCCGGACTATTGTGTGGACGAAGACAACGGATGGACCGTATATACGATCGACGGCGGGCTGTCCGCGCAGATCGAATACATGGTGCTCGTAAAAGAAAACGGGGTAGAAGTACTGACTAAGTAGTACAAAAACCTGAAATGACAACTCTATCACGCATGTCATTTCAGGTTTTTCAGTCTCGCCCGGTTCTTTTCACCCAGCATCCAGAGATACTGTTCATAGTCCACTCCATCATTCCTCGGGACTCCTGCCCTGACAGAGTCCCCGATCGCCCTCTCGATCATCTTTCCTGCAAGTTCCATCGATTCTGACAGTTCGTCTCCCCGCGCTCTTCCTCCTGCAACGACCGAGGCGAACAGATCTCCGGTGCCGGAGAAACTCTCTCCTATAAACGGAAAGGCTGAAAATGAAGTTTTCTTTTCCGTCACAGCAAGATTCCCCATCATCTCCTCTCCGCTCTCTTCATCCCGGAACCGGATCCCGGTAACGATCACTTCTTTTATTCCATCCGCCGTCATGTCTCTTGCCATCTGTTCCGCCAGCGCCACAAGTTTTTTTCGCTCCTTTGTCTCATTTATGAGCCGGCGGTCAGCGCCTGCCAAAAGACACAGCTCCGTCAGATTCGGCGTGATGATATCCGCACGCAGGGCAAGCTCTCTCATCGCCGCCTCCATCCCGGATGTGAAGATCGGATACCGTTCTCCGTTATCCCCCATGATGGGATCTACGAGGAGAAATGTGTCTTCTTTATAGAAAAGGTCAAGAAATCCAAATATCTTCCCGATCTGTTCCTCGCCAGACATAAACCCCGTATATATCCCGTCAAAATGAACCTGCATTTTGTCCCATTCGTTGTAGATCCGTTCCATACGGTCTGTATAGTCATCGCAGTAGTAGCTTGGATAACCTGTCTGAGCGCTCAAAACCGCCGTCGGCAGAGGACAGGGCTGGACTCCCATAGCAGAGATCGCCGATATGGCGGCTGTGAGGGAACATTTCCCGAATCCGGACAGGTCGTTGATGACCGCTATCTTTTTTGCCATGTTTTCCCTCCCGCTTTCCGTAAAAAGCCCGAAGCATCGTATCTGTCCTGATGTTTCGGGCTTTGTTTCATTAATGCCATGCCGGCAGCACCGGTTTCAGCACACACGCCGAATGGCGTCCCATGTTGAGCACGATTTCGCCGTCCTCGACAATGTATTCGTCATAATCCGTTGTATAGCCCTCCTCGTACGTGTAGATAAGCCGCTTCATCCTGCCCTCTTTCGGAACTCCCGAGAGCCATACCGGAACAGCGATCTGCTTTAATTCTTTGCTGTTGTTGAGCACGACTACGATCTGCTCGTCACCCTGGAATCTTGCATATGCCAGCACATTGTGATCCGCGTGCAGCATCTTTATCGATCCTTTTCTGAGAGGCTTCTCCTCTTTGTGTATACGTATCATCTCTTTATGGTATTCAAGAAGGGCTTCGTCTTCTTTTCCCCACGGAAACGTACGCCTGTTGTCGGGATCGGTAAAGCCGCACAGCCCGGCCTCGTCTCCGTAATATATTGTGGGAGCCCCCACCCATGTCATCTGGACCGTAACAGCCTCGCGCATGACTGCGTGGTTGACGCCCTCCTCTGCTGTCTTTGCCCCGACATGCTCTGCGCGTCCGACGACATGGTTCGTCCTTGTCAGGAATCGCGAATGGTCATGGTTGGACAGTTCGTTCATCGCCACCTGCAGGGACGGAGTGAGCATACTTGCCATGAAGTGGCGCATCGCGCCGATAAAATTGTCGGGGTTGCCCCACAGGTCGGTGCGGCGCTCATCACTGTGCTTCTCCATACCGGTAAGAAACCAGGTGAGAGGCTCCATAAACGCATCATAATTCATAACACTGTCCCACTCGTCTCCCTGTAACCACTCGATCGGATCCCCGTAGTGCTCCGCCAGGATCAGCGCGTCCGGGTTCGCTTTCTTTACTTCCTGTCTGAACCGCTTCCAGAACATATGATTATACTCATTGCTGCATCCCAGGTCAGCCGCCACATCCAGCCGCCATCCATCCACATTGTAAGGCGGGGATACCCATTTCCTGCCTATATCCATGATATACTGCTCAAGCTTCTGCGAGTCTTCATAGGCAAGCTTCGGGAGCGTGTCATGCCCCCACCAGCCGTCATAACTTGCATTGTACGGCCATGCCTCTTCACGGTTGTCATGGAAATGAAAGAAATTTCTATACGGGCTGTCAGCGCTCACATACGCGCCTTTTGGATATTCCGGCTGCGGCTCATAGATGCGCTCTCTGTCCAGCCATTTGTTAAAGGAACCGCAGTGATTGAACACGCCGTCCAGTATCACACGCATCCCCCTCCTGTGCATCTCATCGACCAGTTTTGCAAAAAGTTCGTTGCTCGCCTCGAGGTTTCGGATATCCCCCACCCGCTTCTGATACTTTGACGCATGTATATTGTCTTTTGCATCCGGCGGGAGAGGTTCCCCGCCGTCGGCAACGATCTTTCCATAGTGAGGATCAATATAGTCATAGTCCTGTATATCATATTTGTGATTGGACGGAGAAACAAACAGCGGGTTAAAATAGATCACTTCGATCCCCAGATCCTGAAGATAATCCAGCTTATCCATTACCCCCTGAAGATCTCCTCCATAGAAATTACGGATGTCAAGCGACGCAGGGACCTGTTCCCAGTCCTGCACTTTTCTGCTGGGCGCTCCGATGTAGATATATTCGTTGTCTTCCACGTCGTTTGTGGGGTCTCCGTTGTAGAAACGGTCTACGAATATCTGGTACATGACCGCGCCTTTCGCCCAGTCCGGCGTCTTAAATCCCGGGACGATCTTATAGGCATAGTAGTCCTCCCTGTGGTCTGAAACGCCGTACCGGTTATAGTACCAGAGCTGCTCGCCGCACTTTATCTCAAAGGAATAGCAGAAAGGCCTTTCACCGAGCTGCCACTCGATTTCGTAGAAGTCGAACTCCTCGTCCGCAGAAGTTTTCCACATGGCATAACTCCTGTCCCCCGCGAGCAGTTTCACTTCTTCGACGTCATTGTGCGCCGTGCGAAACCGCAGCACGATTTTCTCATTCGCTTCCGGCTCCGGCGGCATCACATAATCCTGTGTACCGTCACAGAACAGCGCTTCTCTGTTCATATTATCAGGCCTCCTCTTCTTCGCTGTCCTCAAATAAAGCCTCAAATTCGTCTCTTGTGATTTTCTCTTTTTCAAGAAGGAGCTTTGCACATGCATCCAGCACACTATGATGCTCCTGAATGATCGAACGCGCTTTCATGTAGCAGTCGTCGATGATTCTCTTCACCTCTTCGTCTATCGTGCCTGCAACTTTCTCGCCATAACCTCTCGACGTATGTCCGAAATCCCGTCCGATGAACACTTCATCGCTGTCGTTGTCGTAGTTGATCAGTCCGAGTTTCTCGGACATGCCGAATTTGGTAATCATGGATTTGGCGATCGCTGTCGCCTGCCTGATGTCCTGGGATGCTCCGGTCGTGATATCGTCGAATACCTCCTCTTCTGCCACGCGGCCGCCAAGGGATACCGTGATCTGCTGGAGCATATGTCCTTTCGTGTTGAACATATCGTCCCGCTCCGGCAGAGGCATCGTATAGCCGCCAGCCCCGCCTGTCGGTATGATGGACACGCTGTACACCGGCCCCACATCCGGCAGCACATGGAAGAGGATCGCATGGCCGGCCTCATGATATGCCGTGATGCGCCTCTCTTTCTCAGACACAATACGACTCTTCTTCTCCGGTCCGATGCCGACTTTTACAAAGGCATGGCGGATATCCTGCTGCTGGATATATACCCTGTTCTCTTTCGCTGCCAGGATAGCCGCTTCGTTCAGCAGATTTTCAAGGTCTGCTCCCGTAAAGCCTGACGTAGTCTGAGCGATCTGCTTAAGGTCCACGTCTTCCCCGAGCGGTTTATTCTTCGCATGGACTTTGAGGATCTCCTCTCTGCCGCCCACATCCGGACGCCCCACGATAACGTTGCGGTCGAACCGCCCCGGTCTTAAGATCGCCGGATCGAGGATATCCTTACGGTTTGTCGCCGCCATGACGATAATGCCCTCGTTTACGCCAAAACCATCCATCTCCACCAGGAGCTGGTTCAGTGTCTGTTCTCTCTCGTCATGTCCGCCGCCCAGGCCGCTCCCGCGCCGTCTGGCCACAGCGTCGATCTCGTCAATGAACACGATGCACGGAGCATTTTTCTTCGCATCCTGGAACAGATCGCGCACACGGGATGCACCCACGCCCACGAACATCTCCACGAAATCAGAGCCCGAGATGCTAAAGAACGGAACCCCCGCCTCGCCTGCGACCGCTTTCGCGAGCAGTGTCTTTCCTGTTCCCGGAGGCCCCTCAAGAAGGACTCCCTTTGGAATCCTGGCCCCCACCTGGACATATTTTTTCGGAGCCTTGAGGAAATCAACGATCTCTTCAAGCTCTTCTTTCTCTTCTTTTAATCCTGCCACATCCCCGAAAGTCACCTTGACCTCACTCTGGTCTGTCATACGCGCACGGCTCTTGCCGAAATTCATGGCTTTCGCATTCGCCCCGCCGCCCTGACGGTTCATCAGGTAAAAAATGAGCATCACGCCGCCCAGCGTTATCAGAAGCGGGAGAAGTACCGTCGTGAAGACGGAGTCCTCCGGGATCGCCGACATGCTGTACGCTACGCCGTTCTCGTCGAGCAGATCTTCCACTTCCTCCACGTTGGACACATTGACTGTCCTCGCCTCGTCTATGTCAATGAGCACGAAAGACACCGTACCTGTAGGCACGGCGCTGTTCAGATCAATGTAGACGTCCGTCACATTGTCGTCCTGCACTTCGGAAACAAATTCCGTATACGTTATCTCCTGCCGGTGTATCTGCATCCGGCTCGCCATCCAGAGCGCCGCCACCACGATCACAATGAACATCAGTATCGTGGAGCCGCTGACGCTCCTGTATTTCCTGTTATTATCCAAAGCCTATACTCCTTCCTGTCCGATTCCTTCCACCACGCCAATGTATGGAAGGTTCCTGTATTTCTGGGCATAATCAAGCCCATAGCCCACTACAAATTCGTCCGGGATCTCGAAACCGCAGTACTCCACCTTCACGTCTTTCACTCTCCGCTCCGGTTTGTCCAGGAGCGTACACAGCTTCATACCGGACGGGTTTCTCTTTTTAAGCACATCAATCAGATAGTGCAGCGTATTCCCCGAGTCGATGATATCCTCTACGATCAGCACTTCCTTTCCCTCTATGGACTCATCCAGATCTTTCGCGATGCGCACAACGCCGCTGGACTTTGTCCCGTCGCCGTAGCTTCCCACGCACATAAAATCCATGGAGACCGGCACGCTGATACGCTTTGCCAGTTCACACATGAAGAATACGCCGCCCTTTAACACGCAGATCAGATGGATCTGTTTTCCTTTATAGTCACTGCTGATCTGTTTTCCCAGTTCTCTGATCCTCTCTTCGACTTTTTCTTCCGGGATCAGCACTCTGATCGTCTCTGACATTTTCCTTTTCCTCCGTTATCTTTATCTCAAGGATCTTCTTCGTATCCTGTCCCACCTGATATGCCCGGCTCATCCTCAGGCCCGGTATCCAGACGATATGCTTTCCATCGGCGATGAGCATGAGTCTGTCCCGCATTTCGCGGGGAACTTTCCTGTTGATCAGAAAGTCTTTCAGTTTCTGACGGCCTCCCTCTGCGTCCACTGTCAGATAATCTCCGCTCTGCCGCGTTCTTATAGAAAGACTATGTTCTATTATATCATAATCGATCCATTTCGTGTAACTTTTTTGCAGGATCTTCCTCGCTTTTTCCACGCCGCCCTCATTTATAAAGCGGCACTCTATCACCGTGTCCTCTCCCGGCAGCCTTGTCTTTCCCGGAACCGTGAGCCCGACGCTTCCGGCGTCGCCCCGCTCCGCGCCGCGTCCCGGAGCGCCGCCTCCTGCACCTGCACGGCCTGCGCTTTCTTTCTTCTCCCGTCCGACGAAGACGCCGTCATACGTTCTCCGGGCGGTCACGCCGCCGCCGAGATCCAGGCGCTTTCCGGCCTGTCTGTCAAACAGAGCAAGCGCTGCAAGAATGTGTGCGGAACCGATATCTTTCTCTGTTCCCCGTGCGGCTGCAAGGCACTTTTTTATGAGTTGTTTCTGCACGGCCGGCGCCTCCGCTGCAAAGGAAAACGCATCTATGGCCAGCCCTTTCTCATCCGGTCCGCGGTCACACACCCGCACGCAGCGCTCCCAGGCCTTCTGCGTCTCATATTCCAGATATTCCCATATTTCCCGCACCTGGCAGGACAGTTCATCCAGATGGCGGACTGCTCCCGGATTCACCTGACGGCAGATCTGCGGTACAATACTGAGACGGATACGATTTCTCGTATATGTCTCCTCTCCGTTCGTAACGTCAGTGCGCCAGCCGACTCCCCGCTCTTTCAGAAATCTTTCAATCTGCTCTCTGCCAAGGCACAGAAGCGGACGTATCCACCGCCCCCGCACCGGCCAGATGCCGCAGAGTCCCTGCACTCCCGTGCCCCGGGCCATGTTCATCAGGACGGTCTCTACGTTGTCATCCCTGTGATGAGCGGTCGCGATCTTTGTGGCGCCGTTCTCCCTGCACATCTTCTCAAACGCCTCTCTGCGGACGCCTCTCCCTGCTTCCTCACAAGATTGTTTCCTTTTTTTAGCAACTAATTCCACATTTTCATGAAAAAAGCGGCACTCCACGCCAAGCCGTCCGCACAGTTCTCTCACATACGCCTCGTCCGCGTCTGCTTCTGCGCCCCGGAGTCCGTGATTGACATGACATACTTTCACCCGGAACCCGAGCCGCTCTCTGAGCGCGCACAGCACAAAAAGCAGGCATACCGAATCAGCTCCGCCCGATACGCCCGCGACAACCACGTCCTCTCTCTGTATCATGCCGTGGTCCCTGATATACGCTTCTGCCAGTTCTATTATATTTCTCTTCATATGTAAACTATAACCAATTCATTCCCAAAAGTAAAGTCAGCCTTTCCATATCCCGATCGCAAGCACTGTCATGTCGTCGGCAGGTTCCCTCCCCGTCCAGGCGAGCACCTGCTCGAGGACATGATGTGCCATCTCTTTCGGATTGCGTATGTCGCTCCCCTGTATGATCGTCTCGAGAAGGATATCCTGTTCTCCTACGGGCAGGGCGTCCAGCACGCCGTCCGTCACCATGATGATGAAGTCACCGTCTTCCAGCGTGCGCCTGACAGAATCAATCTCGATACGGTTTGTCACTCCGATCGGGAGGCTCGTGGAACTTAAGTGCTCCACACTGTCTTTCTTCCGTATAAATGTGGACGAGGCGCCCGCTTTGATGATCTCACATTCTCCCGTGTACAGGTCGAAGACTGTCATATCTACCGTGGAATAATGGATCTCCTCCCGTCCCATGACAAGCGTCGTATTTATCATCTGGATCGCTGTCTTTTCCGGGAATCCCGCACTTAAAAGCTCTTCCAGGAGTTCAATGACAAGAGTACTCTCTCTGCACGCTTCTTCTCCCGAGCCCATTCCGTCAGAGAGCGCCGCCACCTGCCGTCCGCCCGGCATCTCCATAAGTGTAAAGTTGTCCCCCGATATCTGCGCGCAGCCTTTGCCGATCCGCGCCGTCCCCTGCATCGTGTAGAATGTCGGCCCTTCCATACAAATGACTGTCATATAGTCCTGCCCTATCATCTGCGCGCTGTCACCTGGCAGGACGAACTTTCTTCCCGCTACTTCTGTGACCGTTCTGACAACCTCCTTTACTGTGACTTTCTGCTTTTTCATACTCCTGGCCGTAACGTGGATCTCATATTTACCCTCCGAATTCATGAAAAAATGTATGTACAGGACGCGCACGCCTTTCTTCTTGAGTGCGGCTGTGAGCTTCTTCTCCAGCCGGTCGTCTGTAAAGATGCTGTTCTCCAGCTCTTTTGTCGTGTGACGGATCATATCCGCGAATGTGTCCATCTGGATCGCGCAGCTTTCCCTGCTCCTCGCAATCCGGTTTACCCATATGATATTCTGGCGCGCATCATGGAATCCCGAGAGCATCTCCCTTAAGAATCGGGGCGCCATGATGCATCTCTGCATCAGTTTTCTTTTGACTTCTGTGTTCAGTTCGTTTCCGAACTGGTCCACGGCGGACAGGATCTCGTACCCCATCTGATATGTATGGATAAGGTTATCTCCCCAGCACCACCCGCATTTCTCACACTTTGCACAGACTTTTTCTCTCACCCGCGTGAACATGTCCTCTATCTCTTCGTTGGAAAAAGACCTCTTTTTCTCTTCCAGATCGAGAAATGTCTTCGATAACTGTTTCAGTGAATCTGCATACTTTTCTATCTGTTCTACATAAGGGCTCCCGTGCAGAGCCTGTCCCTCATTCATACTGCGATCTCCCTTCCTGGACAAATGAAGACTCCGGGGGCTGCCCGGAGTCTTCATTGGTAATCTCATATTATTTTATTTCATTCCTGCCGGTCACCTGGACGGCTTGAATATAATCTCATCGGGATCGACAAGATTCAGCTTGTCTTCTGCAGTATCTTTGATATAGTCATCCGTCTTGACGTATTCCTCAAACTCTGCTACTTCCTCTGCGCGCTTTTCTTCCTCCCTGAGCTGCGCTTCCAGTTCTTCCTCCTGAGCCTTGTACGCTTCGTTCTTCGCCTGGAGGCCGACCGAGCTGACCGCCAGCACCCCGGAAAGGAATATGAGCACCATGCAGATCATCATGATGCTCCGCTTATAGCGCCGCAGCCGGGGGTTTTTCCGCCTCTTCCGACGCGGTCCGGTACCTGACATACGTTTTATTTTACTCATATTTACACACCCGTCTTAATTAATCTATACCCCATTAATAAAAATATTTTATCTGCTTTTTTTATACTTTTCAAGCCTTTTCTCTGTTTTTTTCATAACTTTAAACAGAACGCGCATGAGCGCATGGCACAGAAGCGCTCCGCATACTACGCCGAGCACGAAGAACCACCGGATACTTCCGTAAGTCGTTTCATACATCCTCCTGAAGATGTAGATGCTCGCCGCGATCCAGAACGCCATATCTTCAATCCCGACAGCAGCCATGCTGTGCGGGACAATCCGCCTGAGACAGCTCAGGATCCGGTATGCGCACAGCGCCGACACGCCTGTCAGAAGCGCATAGGCAAATATCCCGGCTTCATTTCCTATTCCGAATATCACCGTCAGTCCTACTTAAACAGTCTGGAGAGGAGATTCTCTCCCTGTTTTCCCGCCTGTGTGACGCTGGAATAAGCGATGCTGTCGATATTTCCCGACAGGTCTACTTCCCCTTTCTCCACGCTCAGCCGGTTGACGTGGAGATCTGTTCCTTTCACCATCAGCATCCCCTGTTCCGTTTCCAGAAGGATCTCGTTGAGATCAAAGGAGAGGACGTCCAGGACGCCTGTGACCATGCTTGTTTTCCTGTTATTCACTACAAGTTTATGAGCTTTCGCTATCCGCTGTTCTTCCATATGTTTTCCCTCCGCTCTGCTTTAAAATATATGAGCGGCGTCCGGGATTTATGCATATGTCATACATATCTGTATAACTCTGCCGCCTCTTCTTTCTTTGTGGTATCCTGGAGTCTGACCACCTCGACTTTTACGCTCCTTGTTCCGAACTGGATCTCGATCATGTCGCCGGGCTTCACCCGGGCCGACGCCTTGGCCGCTTTTCCGTTCACCGTGACGCGTCCTGCGTCGCAGGCTTCGTTGGCGACGGTCCGCCGCTTGATTAGCCTTGATACTTTTAAGAATTTGTCCAATCGCATTTATCCTTTTCTCCTTCCGTCAGCCTGCTGCCGCTCTGCTAAAAAAAGCACTTACAATGTCTTCCATCGTAAGTGCCCGTTCTTATCTTATCCGCTTCTCCTGCTGTGCGACGATTAGTTGATAGCGTCTTTTAAAGCCTTTCCTGCTTTAAACTTCGGAGCCTTGCAAGCTGCGATCTTCATTGTCTTGCCTGTCTGCGGGTTTCTTCCTTCTCTTGCAGCTCTCTTGCTCACTTCAAATGTTCCGAACCCGACAAGCTGCACTTTGTCGTCATTTTTAAGCTGCTCTGTAACAACGTCGATAAAAGCCTTTAACGCTTTTTCAGAATCCTTCTTTGAAATCTCTGCTTTTTCTGCGATCGCCGTGATCAACTCTGTTTTGTTCATGGATCAATTCCTCCTCTTTATTGTACATACATACAATCTTATTCTGGTTTTCAAAGGGAAAACGCCCGAACAGCCGCGTTTTTCGCCTTTATGTATTGTTATAACCGTTTCATTGATCTTTGTCAAGATTTTTCGGCGTTTTTTACGCCATAACGGGCTTAAGCGCCACAGAGAGTTTCTCTTTTTCTTTCTCCGCTTCCGCAAGGTCTTTCCCGAGCGTAGTATAATATATCTTGATCTTCGGCTCTGTACCGGACGGGCGCACGATGACAGACGCATTGTTCTCCAGCCGGTAAATGAGGACATTCGCCGGCGGAAGTCCGGTCTCTTCCGGCTTCTGGTAGTCTGTCACAGATGTGACTTTATATCCGGCAATCTCCGTCAGAGGCTTATCCCGCAGCTTCTGCATGATACCCGCCATCTTGTCCATGCCGCTTAAGCCCGGGAATTCAAAGCTGTCGATCCTGTTCAGATAACGTCCGTACTGAGCGTAGATCTCCTCCATCCTCTGCTTGAGAGAGCTGCCGATACTCCTGTAGTAAGCCGCCATCTCGCAGATCAGCATGGAACCGATAACTGCGTCTTTGTCACGCACATACGGCCCTGCAAGATATCCGTAGCTCTCCTCAAATCCGAAGATAAAGCGGTCCACCTCGCCTGCCTCCTCGAGCCGGGCGATCTGGTCGCCGATCCATTTGAAACCTGTGAGGACATTTCTGAGTTCCACTCCGTAGTGCTCCGCAACGGCGTCAGCCAGAGGCGTTGACACGATCGATTTAACCGCGACGGGCCTGTCCGGCATCGTGCCTTTCTCGATGCGCCCTGCGCATATATAGTCGAGGAGCAGTACGCCCACTTCGTTTCCGCTGACCAGCTCGTAAGAACCGTCCGGGCATTTCATGGCGATGCCCACGCGATCCGCATCCGGGTCTGTGGCGAGCATCAGATCGGCTCCTGTCTCTTTCGCAAGGGAGAGTCCCTGCTCCAGCGCCTCGAAAATCTCCGGATTCGGGTAGCTGCATGTTGTGAAATAACCATTGGGATACTCCTGATCCGGCACAATCGTAATATCTGTAACGCCGATGTCCTTTAATACCTGCGTCACCGGGACAAGCCCCGAGCCATTGAGCGGACTGTAGACCAGTTTGAGTCCTGCGCTCCCGCACAGGCCCGGGCGCACCTGGCGGGATTCGATCGCCTCGTAGAGCGCTTTCTTGCAGTCGTCCCCCACAAACCGGATGAGTCCTTCCTCGACGCCCTGTGCGAATGACATATACTTCGCTCCGTCCAGGACGTCTGTCTTCTGGATCTCCCCGTATACGACGGCCGCCGCGTCGTCCGTCATCTGACACCCGTCCGGCCCGTACGCTTTATATCCGTTATATTTTGCAGGATTGTGGGACGCCGTCACCATGACGCCTGCGTTGCAGTTATAGTATCGTGTCGCAAAGGAGAGCGCCGGCACCGGCATCAGTGCGTCGTAGATCCTTACTTTTATCCCGTTGGCAGCCAGTACGCCCGCTGCGTTTTTTGCGAATACGTCGCTCTTGATGCGGCTGTCATAGCTGATCGCAACAGTCTGTGTCCCTCCCTGTGTCTTTACCCAGTTGGCAAGTCCCTGCGTCGCCTGCCGTACTACATAGATGTTCATGCGGTTTGTTCCTGCTCCGAGGATGCCCCGCAGTCCGGCGGTCCCGAACTTCAGAGCCACGGCAAAGCGCTCTTTTATCTCATCGTCGTTTCCGTTGATCCTGGACAGCTCCGGTTTCAGGTCCGGATCTTCCAGATCCGCTGCCATCCAGCGTTCATATTCATTTTGATACATTTTTATCACTCCTGACATTTTTCTGGTGATCCTTTACGAAAAAATCACAATAAATCCAGTACTAATATATCATGTTTCCTCTTAATCGGCAACAAGTCTCTTTTATATGCCCAAAGAAAATACGCTCTCTAAAAACGCCCTCTTTTCCTCTTCCTGACGGACTGCCAGCTCCAGTTTTTCCACGTTTTTCTGGGGCAGCCATGCTTTGTTGGAATGATAATAGCTACTGGCTGTTTTCCAGTATTTTTCGGGATATGCAAGGAGCAGTCCCACGTACTCTCTCTCCACAGGGCTCAGAGGGCAGACGTTTTCATACGCTTCCAGCAGCTTCTGTCCCGTTTTTTGTTTCCAATAATACTTTTCCATGGCTTTTCTCAGAAAGTAATACAGATCATGCGCCTGAACGCCCACGCACATGTGTTCAAAGTTCGTCACAGCCATCCCGTCCCCGTTCACGAGGATATTGTGGTAATTATAGTCTCCGTGCGTCAGGACGCCTTTCTCTACGCTGTCTTTCCAGAGTCCGGTACACCCCGACAGTTCCATGCGCTCCGACACCTTTTCCGCAAGATGATACATTTTCTCAAAACTGTCTAGAAACAGATACTCAAACTCATTCTTTGTCACCCTGGCACGGATAAATCCTCTCACCTTTTTCAGCTCCCGGTTATGCTTTCTTATCTCTTCTGAGGGATCACGTTCCATCCCCAGGACAGCCCTCAGCGTCCCCCGGTCTGCCGGTATATCCGACGGCGCTTCGTCATTTACCGCGCCTGTACGGTTATCACTCTCCCTGAGGACATCCGCATCCCGCAGTTCCATGTGCAGACGCGCAAGCTGAGCGCCCGCCCTTAGTGTCTCGGATTCCTGACGGATATCGCACTCTCGTCCATAGTACCATTTTTTCAACATATATACATTCCCCTCACGGGAAGTCACGAGGAGTTCACCGTCGCGTGTAAACACAGGCGTATCTGCCCGGATATTCCCTCTCTCTTCAAGGCAGCCGAGCACCTTGCGCAGCAGGAGGGCACGCCGCCCGGATATCCTCGTCTCTTTAAGCAGCATCGTCCCCTTATTTGTATCGCAAAAAAACGCACCCCTTATTCTTCGGGTGCTCCTCACTTCTATATCATACTTTTCTAATACTTCCAGTTCGTATTCTTCTCTCATGGCTGCCCCCTGTCACCGCATATTCTCATTCTCTCTAAATCTATGACGGGGACAGCCCGAGTATGATCATTTGTCAATTTTTTCTATTACATAAGCGCGCAGTGTCTCTTTGTTGTTTCTGGCGGGATCGTCTATGACATATTCCAGCAGCTCGCTGAGCATACTTCCCATTTCTCTGCCCGGCTTCATTCCCAGCTCCATCAGATCCCGTCCGCTCACGGCGAGCTGCCGCAGTGTAACGCACTCTTCTTCGATCAGTACTTTCTGATAGATCTCTCTCATGGCGATGATATTCTCTATCTTCTCGCGCCTCTGATAAGGGCTCTGCGCTTTCACGTCTGCCATTCTCACGGCCAGATAGTACGGGAAAAGATCAACGCCGATCCTGTTCATGGCACGCCGTACATTTTTGGGAGTGGCCTCTGTCCGGTAATCATGGTAGCAGACAAGCCGGGTGACTTTCTTGACCGTATCATTGTCAAATTTCAGCCTGCGCATGACTTTCCGGGCGATCTCTTCGCTTACGAGGGCGTGTCCTTTGAAATGGTCCTGACCTTTTCCGTCCGTGGTCTTTACGGACGGCTTTCCCATATCATGGAAGAGCATCGTCAGCCGCAGTATCTTATCTCGTTTGACATTTTTCAGGCTGTGGAGCGTGTGCTGCGCCACGTCGTATTTGTGATGGGGCGTGTTCTGTTCCACCCCCTCCATCGCATCCCATTCCGGCAGGATGACTTTCGTTATCCCAAGCTCATATGCGTCCCGTATCTTTTCCGGGTGCGGGGATATAAGCAGTTTGACCAGCTCGGTCTGTATCCTCTCTGCACTGATCTTTTCCAGTGCCGGCGCCAGTTCCCGGACCGCTTTCGCCGTCCCGGCCTCAATCGGAAAGTCGAGCTGGGCTGAGAAACGCACAGCCCGCAGTATCCTCAGAGCGTCCTCGGAAAACCGCTCTGCCGGGTCTCCCACGCACCGGATCAGGTGATGGTTCAGATCCTGCATGCCCCCGAACACGTCTACGAGCCGCACGTCGTCGTTGTACGCCATGGCGTTGATCGTGAAATCCCTCCTCCGGAGATCTTCTTCCAGCTTATTCGTGAAACGCACTTCTTTCGGGTGTCTGCTGTCCTCATATACTCCGTCGATCCGGTAAGTCGTCACCTCGTAACTGTCTTTGCCCAGCAGCACCGTGACTGTGCCGTGCTCTATCCCGGTATCCACGGTCCGCCGGAACAGCTTCTTGATCTCCTCCGGCCTTGCGGACGTAGTGATATCCCAATCCTCCGGTCTGCGCGCCAGGATAGAATCGCGCACGCAGCCGCCCACCGCATACGCTTCGTACCCGTGGAGCTGGAGATTATTAATGATCATCAGCACTTTTCTCGGCATATTTATCTTCATCTGAAATTCTTCTTTCTCAAATTGATCTTATGATGCCAGGGTCAAAAGGTCTAAGCCCACATGAGCTTGCCCATAAGTGGTTGAAAGACCGCAAAGCACGGAACAATCCGCAGGCATCGTAGCCGGGGGCTTTTGACCCCAACATCATCTTATTCAGTATTTCTTTTTCCCGCCTGTGGCAGGTAAATATTATAACCCGCTTTTTCTCTTTGCTCAACCATTTTAATACAGTTTCCAGTCTTTTGTCATCATAAAAAACAGATATATCATCCGGTATGTCCGCCAGAGGCTCATTTTTGTCTCCTCTCAGGTAAACGGCAATGAAAGAGGGCGCACATTGTCCATGCTGCGCCCTCGCCGACTTCTGAATCTCTCTTTTCCCGTCTTTTTATAACTCGCAGTTATTTACGGTACGCGGGAACGGGATCACATCCCTGATATTTGACATTCCCGTCAGGTACATGATGCACCTCTCGAACCCAAGACCAAATCCTGCATGACGTGTGGAGCCGTACTTTCGCAGATCGAGGTAAAATCCGTAATCCTCTTCTTTGAGCCCCATCTCCTGCATGCGCGCCAGCAGCTTGTCATAATCATCCTCTCTCTGGCTTCCGCCGATGATCTCGCCGATCCCCGGCACAAGACAGTCCACCGCTGCGACCGTCCTGCCGTCCTCATTCTGTTTCATATAAAATGCCTTGATATCTTTCGGATAGTCAGTCACAAATACCGGACGCCTGTAGACCTGCTCCGTGAGATATCTCTCGTGTTCAGTCTGCAGGTCGCATCCCCAGGATACTTTATATTCTAATTTGTCGTTGTTCTTTTCCAGGATCTCTATCGCCTCGGTGTATGTCACACGGGCGAAGTCAGAATCCGCAACATTGTGGAGCCTGTCCAGAAGCCCTTTATCCACGAATGAATTAAAAAAGTTCATCTCCTCCGGAGCGTTCTCCAGAACATAGTTTATCACGTATTTCAGCATTGCCTCCGCCAGATCCATGTCGTCGTTCAGGTCTGCGAACGCGATCTCCGGCTCGATCATCCAGAACTCAGCCGCATGGCGCGTTGTGTTGGAGTTCTCGGCCCGGAACGTCGGACCGAAAGTATAGATGCTGCGAAAAGCCTGAGCGTAAGTCTCCCCGTTTAGCTGGCCGCTCACAGTAAGGCTTGTCTCTTTTCCGAAGAAGTCCTGCGCGTAATCGACCGAGCCGTCTTCACTCCTGGGCACGTTCTCCATATCCAGTGTGGTCACGCGGAACATCTCTCCCGCCCCCTCGCAGTCGCTCCCGGTGATGAGCGGCGTGTGCACATACACGAATCCTCTTTCCTGAAAAAACCTGTGGATCGCATAGGCCGCCAGTGAGCGCACGCGGAACACAGCCTGGAATGTGTTCGTCCTCGGGCGCAGGTGAGAGATCGCCCTTAAATACTCAAAGCTGTGTCGTTTCTTCTGAAGCGGATAATCCGGTGCGGACGCACCCTCGATCTCCACGCTGTCAGCCTGGATCTCAAAAGGCTGCTTCGCCTGGGGCGTCTCCACGAGCGTACCGGACACGATGACCGCCGCCCCTACGTTCAGCCGGGATATTTCTGTAAAGTTGTCCAGTTTGTCATGATATACTACCTGAAGCGGCTCAAAGTAGGAGCCGTCGTTCACGACAATAAACCCGAAAGTCTTAGAATCGCGCAGGCTCCGCACCCAGCCGCCGACCGTAATCTTCTTATCCAGATGAGCTTCCCTGTTTTTAAATAATTCCCGAATCGTTGTCAGTTCCATATCAATAAACTCCTTATCGCAATATTTACGTATTAGTATATCACTGTAAAACGGCGTCGTAAACAGGAGAAATCCGGCCGTATAAAAAAAGCGGCAAAAGACAGTAAAAGATCCGGGAAGTTCCCGTACAGGTCCTCCCGGATCTTTATCATGGCCGTCAGTACTGCCAACTGTTTCCTGTGCCCGATTCCACTCCTTCTACTGCGCCAAATCCTCCGATCTCGACTTCGTACCAGGAGTCGCCGTTTACGATCGTATACTGATACTCATTCCACAGCCCTTCGCTGCTGATGTCCTGCTCTACGATCTCTCCGCCGCCCGTCTGCTGCAGCGCAATGTTCTGAGCCTCCGCCCCATCGATCCTGAGCACTAATATCAGAATCAGCGCGATGATCACAACAAGCACCACGGCTCCCACTGCGATTCCGATAATTCCCTTTTTCCCAAGTTTCTTTAACATATCTACCATCTCTCCTCTTCCCATTTCAGGACATTGCCTGTATTTGCATCGATCTCAAACTCATATTCCACCCGGTTATAAAGGATGTCTCCCTCATACATATACCAGCCGTCGTCAAAGTCAAGCCCGATCCGCATGTTCTGTGATGTTGCCCCCGGCACTCTTGACAAAGCGATATTCTGAGCTTCTTCCAGAGAAATCGCTACATTCGCCGCGCTTCTGCTCGGCTGAGTATAGTTATAACTCTGGCTGCCGGAAGAGCTGCCGCTGCCTGACGTCTGTCCGGAACTGCCTGACGTCTGCCCGGAACTGCCTGACGTCTGTCCGGAACTGCCCGACGTCTGCCCGGAACTGCCCGAAGCCGCACCGCTGTCCGCCGCCGTTCCACTGTCTGCTGCTGTACCGCTGTCTGCTGCTGCGCCGCTGTCTGCCGTTGTACCGCTGTCTGCTGCCGCGCCGCTGTCTGCCGCCGCACCGGCATCCTGCTGGCTCTGGCTGTTTTTCATGTCATCGATCTGCTGCTGCAGAGCATCGATCTCCGCCTGAAGTTGTTCCTCGTTACTTGTGCCGCTGTTAGAGTCAGACTGTGTGGGAGTCTGGTTCACTCCGTTGACGCCGCAGCCTGTGAACATTACAAATGCCAATACAGTCCCCGCAAGGATCATCAGATACTTTCTCTTCATTCTCTGTTCCTCCTCTCTTTGTTGTAACTGTATTGTATGTGAGAAAGATTAAAAGAACATTAAAGAAATTAATAATTTTTAATTTTTTAAATGAGGGGAATTCCTGCCGGTCATTTCGCCAGCCGCCTTGCTACCTCGGCCTGATACTTTTCGGCCAGCCGGTCCCACTCCTGATACGCCGGATCATTTCTACGGTCCTCCATACCGTACTTCTCACCGATATATTTCCCAAGGTATGAGGTCACTTTCCGCGCGCCGCTGAGATTCAGATGATCTCCTCTGTCGTAGCTGTCTTTCGTCCAGTCGATCCCGAGCTGCCCTGCTTTTAAATTCAGGTCTATATAATGAAGTCCTTTCTCTCCTGCATACCTTTCGATCGCATTGTGTTTCTTATAATTATAGTTTTTCGGGGAGGGTGCGCTGACGAGCACAAGTTCTGCCCCATTGTCCCTGCATAGTTTTATGATTTTTTCCATATAAGTATGTACCGCTTCCGGTATCTTTGCCGTTTCCGTCGTCTCTTTCATGTATGAGGCCTCCTTTTCCCGGTCGCAGGCTTTGACTCCGCTGCGTATTGCAAATCCTTTGTAGTCGTCATTGGCCCAGCTTCCGTCCAGAAGCATCTTCCACATATTATGATAGCGGAATATTGGCATATGATATCGCAGGAATTCTGTCATATCCACCCGGATATTCCCGAGGAATCCGGGATCGCGGAACATAAGGTTCGTCTCCATGAGCACGACTTTCGGCGACTGTGTCTCAAGGGCATGTCTGAGCATGTAATAAGTCTCCTGCACTTTCTGCCCTGGCTGGCCGCACACATAGACCGGGTAGCCTCTTTCCTGCCATATCTCGAGCGGCGATACGGACGTGTAACTCTCGCTGTCGCCCAGCACGATCATATCTATCGAATTCTCCGGTTCCGCGGCGATCCCTGTATACGGACGGCTGCGCCCCTGTATGTACTCTGACATATGCTGCGCTTGTCCGCTGATCCATATGGAGCCTATCCAGAGCAGGAGAGCCAGTATCGCAAAAAACATTATGCATCGTCTGATCGTCTTTATCTCTATCTTCATCTCTGTCTCCTTAAAATCCCGCGTAGATCATATCCACCGCCTGATAGCCGTCCCCGTAAGCGGCAAATATGATCACAGCCAATATCAGTGCATAATATGCTCCCCATCTGACCGGGAGCGGAGCCGCGGCCAGTCTCTGCGGGATATTTTTATCCTTTTCTTTCATGTGTCCAACGACCGCTACAATGATGCAGCCCACAGCCACTGCCGCCAGATCGGCTCGCCCGACTCCAAGGGTGAAGAGCGTTCCGTCCCACAGACGGCTGATCCCAAATTCCTCGAACATGCTCCAAAACATGTGCAGTCCGGCTCTTAAACCGTCCGCCCGGAAGAAAAGTTCTCCCGTGAAGATGATCACCCATGTCCTGGCGATCTGTACGCACCGCAGCCACACAGCGTCCTCTCGTATGCGGAATGCAGCCAGAGCTTTGTCCCGCAGCGGCTTTACCGCTTCTCCCGCCAGGATAAGGACAAAATAATACATTCCGTAAAATATATAGCTCCATCTCGCTCCGTGCCACAGTCCGTTGCATACCCAGACCGGGAAAAGCGCAGCAGCAGCCACTCCGAGTTGAGTCATATATTTCCCCAGATGCTTCCTGCCGAACTGGTTCCACCGCTTTACAATTCCTGACATCGATACCGGGTAGAAGATATAAGTCTTGAACCATGTCCCCAGTGTGATGTGCCAGCGCCGCCAGAACTCAGACGCGCTCCTGGCGCAGAACGGCTGTCTGAAGTTCTCCGGCAGACAGATACCGAACATTCTGCCGCTTCCTATTATAATATCCATACATCCTGAGAACTCCATATAGAGCTGTATTGTGTAGGCTACGGCTCCCACCGCGATGAGCATGCCGCCATACTCTGTATAATTGTCAAATATAACCGCCACCGGAACTGCCAGGCGGTCCGCGATAATCTTTTTCTTAAAGAGTCCCCAGAATATACGCACGTATCCGTCCACAAGGTTCTGATAGCTGACCGGCTCCCCTTTAAAGAGAGTTCCGGCCGTATCCGAATACCGGCAGATCGGTCCTTCCATAATCTGCGGAAAAAAGCTTAAGAAAAGAGTCATCCTGCCCGGATCTCTCTCAGGGGATATCCTGCCCCAGTACACGTCCGCCATGTACCCTATCGCCTGAAGAGTGTAGAATGAAATTCCGACAGGCATGATGAGCTGTTTCTCCTCAAGCGACAGCGGCAGGGACAGCCACCCCGGAAGCAGATCCACGCTGCGCACAAAAAAGTTATAGTATTTGAGATACGCCAGTATTGCCAGCAGGATTATGACTCCAAGCGCCAGAATCCTTTTTCTCCTCCGCTGGTATTTTTGTTTCAAACGGCGTTTCTCTGTCCTGTCTGCTCCTGAAAGTTCCAGCTTTTCCTCTGACCTCAGCCATTCCAGACATATACCGGTATAGTATGTCAGAAGAGACGTGCCGATAAGACAGAGCAGGAGCCCTCTGCTGAGCAGGAAGTGAAAAGCCAGACTGAATATAAGCAGGGCTTTCCACCGGCTTTTCTCCGGTGTGAGCTGATATACGGCAAGACACACCGGCAAAAACACAAAGATATAAAGTACAGCATCGTATGACATGTGTCAGTTCTCCTGTAGTCTTTCTACCATCTCCCGGATCGCTCCTGCAGAATTAAAGTTTGCAGGAGTCATCTCCGCCGCCTCTATTGTGATATCGAACGCCTCCTCGAGTTCGGCCACCAAAGTGATCACCCCGAAAGAGTCAAGCAGTCCGCCGTCGATAAGCGCCTCTTCTCTTTCATAATCAATGCTGTCGTCGATCCCTCTTAATATCTCTAATATCCTGTCCATACTTCTCTCTCCTTTCATACGTTTTCTGTCATATTCATAGGATAGGTCTCTTTTTCTGTGCGGAGCAGTTCCCACCCGTCTGCTTTGCTGTAAGATGCGACTTTTGGCAGCGCATGACTCAAAAACAGCGCCATGCCCTCCATAGCCGAGTAGGCTCCGGCCCGCTCGAAGACCAGCGTCCTGCCGCTACGCACTCCTGTAAGGCTGACATCCCTGCATAGAATATCGTTCACACTGCACAGCGAGCCGCACACAGTCCATTTCTCGCTGCGTGTGTGCCGGCACTCGGGAAGCATACTGATATGGGGCTCGTACATCCCCCGGATCTGTCCGTCATAGTTCAGTTGATGATTTCCGCCGTCTACGATGCAGTAATTCCGTCCTTTGTTTGTTTTGACGTCACAGATTTCTGTAAGGTAATATCCACACACAGCGGCAAAAGCGCGCCCCATCTCTACTGTCACCTCTCCGTCCCAGCGCATACCTGCGAGCACATCGGCCAGCCGCTCCAGCCCGCTGTCACTGAAACTCTCCGTCGTCCGTCCCTTAAAATACGGGACTGCGATCCCCGGCCCATACTCAAGATGCCGGATATCGCACCCGGTCTTCTCTTTGAGCCTCAGCAGGAAATCATCCACACGTCCGATCTCCTTTTCTATCTGTTCCAGAGTCCTTTTCTGAGTTCCCGTAAAATAGTGGAGCCCCTCGATCCTGAGATAAGGACTCATGTTGACAAGCCCGACAATATTGTAAAATGTGTCCTCGTCCATACCGAACTGATCACCGCCGCTGAGCCGCAGATAGAGACGCAGCTCTTCCGAACGGGCGTCGCTCCATTCCGCCAGATAGTGAAACTGCCTGACGGATTCTACCGTGTAGGCGCATCGTCCTTTATACAGGCCGAGGATCTCATGGATGTCTTCTTTTTTCTTAACTACGCCGGAGATGAGCAGCTTCTCCGGCGGTATGCCAAGCGCTCTGCATATCCTGAACTCGCCCATTGAGCACACCTCGATACGGTCCGTAATCTCTGCCATCCGTCCGGTCAGAAAAGGATTCGCTTTCATCGCATAACATAACCCGGCGCTCCTGCCGAGCTTTTCCCGGATCCTCGCCGTCTGCTCCGCCAGGATATCCATATCAAATATATAAAGAGGCGTTCCATAGCGTGAAAGCCCGTATTCCATTTGTTCTTTGTTCATAAATCTATAACTCCTTTCTTCGCCGCGTCTTGTCCTGCTCAGCCTTATTCCGGGCTGCTCTGCTCTGCAAGCCGCTGAAAATAGCTTCTGTCAGTTTTACCGTTTTTGTTAAGCGGCATTGCCGCCACCTGTCTGATCCTGGACGGTACCATATAGACCGGCACTTTCTCTTTCATATGCCACCTCACCTCAGAGGGTTCCGCCTCGCCTATGTAAAAACCGGACATCCGGTTTCTCTTATGGTCAAATACACAGCAGCTCTTCGTCACTCCCCGGACCGCGTTCATGGCGCTCTCCACTTCTTCCAGCTCGATGCGGTGTCCCATGTGCTTGATCTGGAAATCCTTTCGCCCTGCAAATACCAGCTCGCCGTTTTCATCATAATATCCAAGGTCGCCAGTCTTATAGACGCGCTGCCCGGCTCCTCCTTTCACGGGATAAATGACGAACCGCTCTTTCGTCTGTTCCTCACTGCGGTAATATCCTGACGCCAGGGACTCTCCTGCGGAGCATATCTCTCCGGTCTCCCCCGGTGTCACAATCTCAGTTCCGTCTTCATCTGTGAGAAAGACTGTTCTTCCCGGAAACGCCTTTCCAATCGGTATCTTCTCACCATCCCCGTATTTCCTCCCGATCCGGTAATAGGTACAATTGCATGTAACTTCAGTAGGGCCGTACAGATTTACAAATTCTGCTTTCGGCAGCGCCTCCTGCCATATCCGGAGTTGTTTCGGCGGCATGGCTTCCCCGCTGAACATTATCTTGTCCACTTTTTCCGGCACACGGTAATCCAGACCTTTCAGAGATGATATCAGCGTCAGCGCAGACACCGCCCATATCATCGTTGTCACTTTCTTCCCGCACAGATAATCCATAAGGCGGGGCGGCGTGGCAAAATATGCCTTTGGGATCAGCACCAGCTTTGCCCCTGTCATAATACACGAATATATGTCTTTTACCGATACATCAAAATCAAAAGGCGCCTGGTTCCCTACCCGGTCTGCCTGGGAGACGCCGAATATCTCTGTAAAATGCCCGATAAACTGTATCACTGACTGGTGGCTGACTGCGACAGCTTTCGGAGTCCCCGTGGAACCGGATGTAAAGAGTGCATACAGGATGTCCGTCTCTTTGTGGCTCTCCCGGATCTGTGCAAGAAGCGCCTCCTCTGCGTCTGATCCTGAGAGATCTTCAATGTCCACTGCCACTTCTCCATATCCTGTCTCCCCTGGCATACCGGCAGTCCCGCGCTCCGTCACTACTATACCCGGATCCAGTACTCCGAGGATCCTCTCAAGCCGCTGCGGAGGATTCCCGGGATTGACCGGAACATAAAAGCAGCCTGCATATACAGCTCCCAGCATTGCCGCAAGAGTCAGCGGGCTCTTTTCCATGAGGATCGGAACAGGACTTTCCGGCGGTACTCTGCGGGCGATCCCTGTCCCGATCCGCTTTGCCGCCGTCACCAGTCCCCGATACGTGAGCGAAGACTTCTCGTCCTCGACTGCCGTCTTGTCCCCGAACCGTCTCTCTGTCCGTTCCAGATGGTCAAGAATGTTACTTTTTACTTCCATATTCTGGTCACCCCTTATCTGACTTTATATTTGCTATATTTTTCCATTCCTCTGTTGGAATGGATTTTTATTATGTCACATACTCCTTAACTGTTCTTGTAGTCATTCTTAAAATAATATTAAAAAGCGTACAGGGCGTCGGATTGTCTGTAAAACAAAAAAATAAAGAGAAACGCCGATTTCTCAGCATTTCTCCTTATTTTGACAAGAGGCGCAGACGAGATTTGAACTCGTGAATCAGGGTGTTGCAGACCCACGCCTTACCACTTGGCTACTGCGCCTGAGTATGAGCACTTAGTGCCTGTATTTCAGGCACTTACGTGCGGTACACACTATTTATTGTATTCCTGCACTTTGAGAATTATACCAGAGTTCCCCTGATCCGTCAAGCCAAAATCAAAGGTATTCCCGTCCGGCTTTCTCCGGGTATGTCCCTCTTCTCTCATCCGATAAGAAAGACAGATCAGGACAGGCATGTTTCCATACCTGTCCTGATCCTGGCTCTGCTCCCGCCTACGGCCTTTCCTGGCTCCAACTCATCACTTCTCCGGAATTTGCATTGATCTCAAAGTCATACTCCATCTGTTGATATATAATATTCCCCTCGTATTTGTGGATCCCGTCATCGTAATCAAGCGCGATGCGGATGTCCTGTTCCGTCGCTCCGGGCACCCTCCCAAGTGCTGTCGCGATCGCCTGCTCCCTGCTTACAGCCACGTTCTGAGCTGCGTTGACTGCCTGTCCCGAAGAGTTCTGAGTTCCGCTGATTGTTCTGCCATTGTTTTCCACATCTGAGTTCAGGATCTGTCCGTCTGTACTCAGAATCTCATAGTCATATTCTGTCTGCCCTACGTCGAACCGGATATCATAGACTTTCCTTCCGTCATCCATGTCTTCAGATACCTGAAGTCTTACCGTATCGGACTGGCTGACTCCTGCGTGGTTCAAAGCCGCCTGGAGCGCCGCATCTCTTCCGATATCGGACGCAGTCCCCTGGCTCCCGACATTCCCGGTAGTCTGACTGCTGGCAGTTCCGGTATTCCGGGCATCTGCTGTCCCGGCTTCCTGTCCGCTGCCAGCCGCCGATGTACCGGTCTCGCCGGTACTGATTTCTGCCTCTTGGACGTTGCCGGCTCCTGAGGTTTGGGCGCTGTCAAGTCTGACGTCCTGCTCGCCGTTGAGTCCGCATCCTGTAAATGCCCCCGCTGCTATTACCGCCATGATCGCTGCTATTGTTAATCTCTTCATTTTTCTTTCCCCTTTCTTATGGTGAATTTTTATAGTTTGTTTTGTTTTGATGATACAACTATAAACGAGAAAGATTAAAGAGAAATTAAAGCGTCAGATTTTTTTATTTTTTTCTTCAACCGGAAAACAGAACGTAAATCTGCTCCCTTTTTCTTCTTCACTTTCCACAGTAACCGTTCCGCCGTGTGCCTCTGCGATCCATTTCACCATAGACAGCCCCAGTCCGGCATGCGCGCTTTCTGTCCGCGAGGAATCCGCCTGATAAAAGCGCTCCCAGATATGCGGCAGCGCCTCTGCCGCTATCCCCGGCCCATGGTCACGCACGCTTCCCGTGATCGTGTCATCCGTCTGATCGAGGGATACCTCTATCGTTCCATTTTCCGGGCTATAGCGCATTGCATTAGACAGCAGGTTCACAAGCATCCTTATATAGAATGTCTCGTCCACATATGCCCGGATACCGGGAGTGATCTTTCCTGTCACGCGGACGCCTCTTCCCTCTGTCTCTGCAAGCATCCGCTGCTCCTCTGTGATCATCTCTGTCAGTTCACTTATGTCGATCCACTCCCGGTTCAGCGGCTGTCTGCCCTGGTCCGCACGCGACAGAAAGAGGAGCTGAGAGATCATATCCGCCATCCCTTTTGCTTTTCTCTGTATGAGCATGATCTGAGACTTCTGAGCTTCGCTCACAGACTCATCAGACAGCATCCCGTCGCACTGGGCCAGGATCACACTCACCGGAGTCCTGAGTTCATGGGAAACATCCGAAGTAAACTGCTGTTCCCGCCGGAAGACCGCCTCCAGTTCTTCCAGCATTTCATCAAATGTCCTTCCCAGGACATATATCTCGTCGCGCTCTTTCCTTTTGCCTTTTCCCGTTTTGCCTGCGTCCCCGGCTCTCTGTGCTTCATCTCCAAATCCGATACGCCTGGAAAGATCGGCGTCCAGACGTATCTTACGGACAGTATCCGTGATCTTCCTCACAGGGGCCAGTGTCCGTCTGGTAAACCGATACCCGATGACTGCCGTGGCAAGCACCATCAGCGGAAGGATGATAAGGGCAAAACGGATCGTCACATTAAAGCTCTCTTCCGCATCCGTAATCGACGTAACGCCTCTGATATATACCGTCTCGTCGTCGGAGATCCTGTATGACATGTCGTATACATACCACTCTCTGTATCCGTCGCGTATTGTACGCACTTCCCCGTCAGCCAGTTCCGGCTGCTGGTTGAACCCATATGGAACTCTGCCGTACATAAAGTACATGTCGCTGTCATACAGCGACAAATACACGTCCCGCACCACGGAATAAAAGTCCGAGTCTATCTTTATCGCTCCGTTGCGCAGCGCGATATGCTCAGCGCTTTCCTGCACTCTGGTCACCAGTCTTGTCTGTGCAGACGAGAGCAACTCCCGGTTGCTCAGCGAAAGCAGGATTGCCAGGGCGGCACATGTGAGGAGCGACATGAAAAATGTATATAATAATGTAAGTTTTAATTTTAATGAGATTTTTTTCATAATTAATGCCTTATTCGCCGTTTCTGAGGACGTACCCGGCTCCGCGCACTGTATGTATCAGCTTCTGTTCACGCCCTTCGTCAATTTTTTTCCTCAGATACCGGATGTAAACATCGATCACATTTGAACCGCCTGCATAGTCAAAGTTCCACAGATGTTGTTCCAGACGGTCTCTTGAAAGTACGATCCCCTCATTCTGCACCATATACCGGAGCAGGGAGAACTCTTTGCCGGACAGTTTGATCTCTTTGCCGCCCCGCTTCACCTGCTGCGTGTCCATATGCACTTCAAGGTCTGCCACTCTGTAACATGTCTTCGGCGTCTCCGTCGGTTTTCGCAGGAGTACTCGTATCCTTGCCAGCAGTTCCTCAAATGCAAAGGGCTTTACGAGATAGTCGTTCGCGCCCGCATCAAGCCCGGACACGCGGTCCTCGATACTGTCCTTTGCCGTCAGCAGTATGACGGGAGTACTGTCATTTTTGCGTCTCATTTTCTTGAGCACGCTCAGGCCGTCCAGCACAGGCATCATGATGTCCAGGACTACAGCGTCATACTCTGCGCTCTCCAGATACTCCAGCGCTTCCTGCCCGTCATGGCAGGAATCCACACTGTAGTGCTCCGCTTTCAGTCTGTTTGTTATGATCTGGTTGAGATCTTTTTCATCTTCTGCTATTAATATCCTCATTCGATCAGCTCCTTTATAGCTTCCAGTATACGCAAGCCGCTGTGAATTGTAAAGTGGAGATGCAGCTTCCCGCGAACTTTGCCCGCCGTTTTCCCTCCGGAAGTATGTATGTTCCCATCAGGTGTATATACGTTCCCATCGGGTGTATATACGTTCCCATCGGGTGTATGCGGCTTTGTCTTGACAAGGCTGACCGCAGATTATATTCTGGAAATATCAGTTGGAATATCCCACATAACAAAACAGGCAAAGGAGTGTCAGTATATCATGGAACATACGGTCTCGCAGGAGCTTGCTCAGTTTCTTGAGGGCAGCCCCTCCTGCTTCCACGCAGTGGAAAATATGAAAAATTCTCTGCTAACAGAGCATTTTCTTCAATTGCACGAGAATCAGAAATGGCAGATCAAACCCGGCGGGAAATATTTTGTCATCCGCAATTCTTCTTCACTTATAGCATTTACGATACCCGGACATGGATTTTCAAGTATGCGGATCATGGCAAGTCACGGGGATTCTCCTGCATTTAAAATCAAGGAGAATCCTGAGCTGGAGACCGACGGGCACTATATCCGCCTGAATGTGGAGCGCTATGGAGGTATGCTCTTTGCCCCCTGGTTCGACCGTCCGCTCTCTGTGGCAGGGCGTGTAATCGTCAAAGATCCGGCTTCCGGGACATTTCTGACCAAACTGGTGAACATAGACCGGGATCTCGTCCTGATCCCGAACCTGGCGATCCACATGAACCGTGAAGCCAACAGCGGTTATAAATACAACGCGCAGAAAGATATGCTGCCGCTGTATGGAGATCTGACTGCCAAAGGCACTTTCATGAAAGTCACGGCCGAAGCCGCCAGGGTGGCTGAATCAGATATTCTCGGTCATGATCTGTTTCTGTACAACAGAGAAAAGGCCAGTATCTGGGGAGCATCCGGTGAGTTCATCTCCTGTGGAAGACTGGATGACCTGCAGTGTGCGTTTGCCTCATTAAAGGGCTTTCTTGCGGGAGATAAAGATGAGCATCTGGCAGTCCACTGCGTCTTCGACAACGAGGAAGTCGGAAGCGGCACGAAGCAGGGCGCTGCTTCCACATTCCTGTATGACACGCTCACCCGGATCCACGACTGTCTCGGTCTTACGCGCGAAGACTATCTCATCCATCTCGCGGACAGTCTGATGATCTCCGCGGACAATGCTCACGCCGTTCATCCCGGTCACACGGATAAGGCAGATCCGACCAACCGGCCTTATATAAACGACGGCGTCGTCATCAAGTTTAACGCCGGTCAGAGATACTGCACGGACGGAGTGTCTGCCGCTGTGTTCCGGGACATCTGCCGGGCTGCGGACGTGCCGATCCAGACCTTTGTCAACCGTTCCGATATGGCAGGCGGCTCCACGCTGGGGAATATATCCTGCACACAGGTGGCGCTGGATACTGTTGATATCGGGCTTCCTCAGCTCGCTATGCACTCGCCTTATGAGACAGCCGGGGTAAAAGATACCGGATATCTTATCCGGGCGGCCCGGGAGTTCTTCCGGTGAAAATAATTCTGATAAATGAGTGATCTTTCTAAATGGAAACTTCTGATAAATGTGCGCTCCCGCAAATGGGATGAAAGAATGGTGAATATCGATATGAAACTGAAAACAGGCGTTATAGGAACTAATTTTATCAGTGATGAATTCTGCGACGCGGTCTCCAGGGTACCCGGCGTTGTACTAAAAGCGGTCTTCTCAAGGAGACAGGAGACGGGAGACGCGTTTGCGGCGCGCCACTCTATTCCTGAAGTCTTTACAGACTATGCGGAATTTCTCTCGTCAGACATTGATGCCGTGTATGTCGCATCTCCGAACTCTGTCCACTGTGAGCAGACGCTCCGGGCGCTGGAATATCATAAGCATGTGCTCTGCGAGAAAGTCATGGCGGTAAACGAAGATCAGGGCCGCTCCATGATCGACTGCGCCCACAGGAATCATGTGGTCCTGCTCGAGGCGATGCGCCCGGATTTTGACCCCGCCTTTGACGCTGTCGGGCAGTGTCTTCCCCGCCTTGGAAAGCTCCGCAGGGTAACTTTCGAGTTCTGTCAGTATTCCGGCCGCTATGATGATTTCCGCCAGGGCACGGTCCGAAATGCGTTCAATCCGAAGCTTGGCAATGCGGCTGTCATGGACATTGGGGTGTACTGCATCCACTCTCTCGTCCGCTTTTTCGGTATGCCGGAAAATATAAAAGCGCTCTCGACGAAACTGGACAATGGCTTCGATGGGAGCGGCATCGTTCTGATGGAGTATAAGGATATGATCGCAGAGGCCGTTTATTCCAAAATCTCCGCTTCTGTAAACCCGAGCGTCATCCAGGGCGAGGAGGGTTCTCTCCTGATTGACCACATCAGCAGGCCGGGGCAGCTCGAACTCCGGCTCCGAAAGGGCTCCCGGGATGAGCTATCCGGCGGGAGCCGTGAGTTCCTGCCTTTTACGCCTGCTGAAAATAACATGGTCTTTGAAATAGAAAAATTTGCCGAGCTGATCAGAAAGAATGAAACAGATCACAAATATCTGCAGTTTTCCCTGGATACGATCCGCGTGATCGATGAAGTAAGACGGCAGACCGGGATAAAGTTTTAAGCAGAATATCACTGTTGATCCTTTCTTCTCCCAACTGCCGCAAGGACCGCAGCCGCTCTCCGTCCCGGATACAGCGCCGGGTTCATAAAGCGGGCCGTTACGAAATACAGTCCGTTCGCCGCCAGCAGATACAAAAGACACCACCATCGGTAACTAATACTGTTTACACTGTTCAGATAGCAGAAAGTGGGAAGCATATACTTAACCGGCATCCATCCCTGGAAAGAGATAAATACAGGAGTCAGCGCAGCGGATATCAGGAGTATAAGCGGGATGCATGTCCCAAAAGCCGTCATATTGCGGACTACGCCTGACAGGATGCCGCAGAAGCCGGTCACAGAAAAGACCAGCATGAGCATCAGTACCAGTTCCTCTCCCCATGATATAAATGCTCCTGAAAAGAAAAGCGACAGGTATGCTGCTGCTCCTCCCGCAGCGGTTCCCGACAGGATGCCAAGCCACTCACAGATTCCCCTGTATCCATATCGCACCCACCGGAAGCGGCCCTCTTGTCGGTCCTGAAGCAAATAGAGAGCTGACGCCATACCGGTCAGAAAGACAAAGAGCGACAGAATCCCCCGGATCGGAGCCGTCAGATAACTGACATCGTCCAGATCCTCCGCAGTCTTCCCGTCGACATATGCAAACTGAAAAACAGAGTCATCCACGTGCATTTCTTCATAAAGTTCTTTGACGGCGCTGCGCACCGTATCCTCATCCAAGTTGGAGAATCCGCTTTGCTCCAGTGTAAACTGCTCCGCTATCAGTTCTGACAGATACGGATACATAGTACTGTAGAACTGCTCTCTGGCGAGCTGAAGCTGTACATTGTCGTCATTTGTCACCACTCTGATCAAATGCCCGTCATATGGAAAGCCGCTGGTGTCTCCGGCAGCATATTTTCTGAGATGTTCTGACAGATCAGAGGGGATCAGATATCCCGCGTCTGCCCGCGTCTGTCTGACTGCACGGCGGAGTTCCTCCTCTGAGCTGCAGATATCATAGCTTACCACTCCGTCGATTGCGACCAGTCCCTCTGCGATGCGTTCTCCCAGAGTATCTGACGACGGCTCTGCGTACACGGCGATCCGCAGGACATGGGCGTCGTCCTCCGCCAGCAGTATGATCCCTGCCGTCAGCAGCGGCGCCAGCAGGAGCACTGCCAGAAAAGATGGTTTCTTCAGTAGTCTTTTGCTGAGGAGCAGATACCATGTCATCAGTTTTTTCGCCATTTTAATCCCCTCACATTCCGTAAGATTTAATCTGCCTGTCCGTCCTTTCTACAAGCCTGTATCTGCGTATTAGATACGAGAAAAAAACAAGCAGAAAAGTCCACACACACGAGATCAGGATCAACCGGCCGCCCGGTTCTCCAAGGAGCGCTCTCTGCATGTATTCCATCAGTATCCCGGTAGGCAGGATTGCTGCCAGCCGCTGTATTCCCTCCGGAAAAAAGGAGATCGGATAAAAGCAGCCGGAAATATATCCCAGACCGATCGCGCACAGGAGCGCGAGGATCGTCCCGCTGATCAGACTCCGCACACACTGGGACAGAAAGTAGAGCAGCGCTCCGGCCACAGGGATCAGAAGTGCCAGGCCTGATACGAGCCGTACGCCGCGCGCCATGGAAATATTCTCAAGTTCGGGGATCATCCTCCCTGCCTCCCGGAAGAACAGGGCAAAGATCGCCGCTGCTGCAAGATAGTTCAGCAGGAGCAGAAAGCAGCAGGATACATATTCCGAAAGCACCTGCTGTGCAGCCCCCGTTCCCCGCACTGCCAGCATCCGGTTCAGAGACAGATCACCCCGGATAAACAGCTTTCCTCCTGCCATTCCTAGAAAGAGAGAAAAGAGCAGCAGCGCAGCACATACATAATATCCCTGCATGGAGATCACAGGAGTAGAATCTGCGGTGTCTATGTCGTAAAGTTCCGCTCTCGGCAGCACATACTGAAAATAACGCATATTTATATCATAGATCTCCTGCCTGAGATTTCTGTCCGGCTCCTGCTGCCTGGCAAACCGCTGAAACGCATAGATCCCGGACTGGGTTTCTGTGAGCAGAATCGAAACACAGTCCGCCAGTTCCCGGGACAGCAACACCCCGATATCCGACTGCGCAGTTCCGGTCACAAAGGTAACTTTCTTATTTTCCCCGTATACGACAGACTCTATAAAATCGTCCGGAATGATGAGGCAGCCGTTGATCTCCTGGCGTTCCAGCGCTCTTTCTGCCTCCTCTTCCGTCATTTCGATCAGCGTGCAGGTGAATCTTGAGGAATCCATTGCCCTCAGCAGGTCAATACCAAGGCCGAGATAGGCGTCTTCCGTATCCCCCACAAGCGCCAGCGTGATCTTCTGATCCTCCTCTCTCCCGGAGTCAGATACGATCTGCAGATATGCAAACAGTCCGAGAGCCCCTGCCATTATCAGCGTCGTAAGCAGGATCACAGGGAAGACTCTCCACACTCTTTTAATCTGTATGGATAGATATTTCATGTCCGCCTCCTAGAGCTGCCCGGCCAATCGGTGATAATTGCCGTCGTATTCATAAGGGAGCAGGCATCCCTGCTTCAGTATAAAAAGAGAGTCGCACAGCGGTATCTCCTGAATGTCATGTGTGGTCAGCAGGATAGTCCCGCCCTGTCTTTTGAATTCCCGCAGATAATTTGCTATCCTCTCCTTGCAGATCAGATCCAGCGCCGCCGACGGTTCATCGAGCAGCAGTATCTCCGGATGGTGCGCCGCCGCACATCCGATGCTGAGCCGCTTTTTCATGCCTCCGGACATATGCGATACCCGTGTTTTGAGAAACTCCGGTATACCAAGTATGGCCAAAAGGCCGTTCTCCAGATCCTCCATGATTTCCGCCCGGCTGCGATACCACAGCCGGAGGTTGTCCATTGCACTGAGTTCTTCGATGAGCGGCGTACCCTGGGGAACATATCCAACGCAGGCAGCATGTCGTCTGCGGTCTTTGAACAGATCCGTACCGTCATATAAGAATTCTCCCGATCCACCGGGGAGCGTCCCGGCCAGGACTGACAGCATCGTGGACTTGCCGGAGCCGTTTTGACCCAGGATACCGACGCATGTTCCCGTTTCAGCCTGAAAAGATATATAGTTCAGGATTCGTTTTTTTCCATAATATCCGGACAGATTATTTATCTCTATCATTCGTCCTCTCCTCTTCTCCCGTTCTACAGCAGAATGATCCCGCCGTGAAAAAAGCGGCGGGATCTGTTGTGTCGTTCCCCTCGAAAGTCTTCTGCCTTTACGGGATCAGTAATAATAAGAAGCCCCCGAGAGCACCATATCCAGGAACTCATTGCTCCTGAGCCTGTCCATCAGGCCCTGGATGTCCATGGTACTCTCATACTCTGCCATGTCCGCCCCGTCCCTGATATTGTATACTTGTGAATCCGCCGGAAGAGACGGCGTATAGTCTGAATCATCGGTGATCTCCACGTTAAGAGTTGCGATGGGAACGTCGTTGCTCAGCACAGAAAATGACTCGCTGACCGCGCCCTCGTATGAACCGATCGTAATCTCAAGTCCCAGTCCTGCCAGAGTGGGATCTACATCGGTTGACAGTCTGAATGTTCCGTTGATGTATCCGTCCTCTGCAGATCTGACATTGTAGTCGGTCATTTCGATCTGTGCGACTGCCTGCCCTGCTGTCTCCACCGTGAATACTCCGTCCGCAAGATCAGCTCTTTGCGTTCCATTTCCTTCGATCCTGATATATTCGCCATATTCGTCCGCTGTGTCCCCCAATACAAGCTCATATCCGTACTCTCCGTTGTTTTCAGCGATCCGGTAGCTGAAAAGCGGCAGGGTTACTCCTCCCTGTGACACGGTCACACTTCTTCCTGTGATTTCTCCCCTGGAGTTCACCCAGACTTCCATTCCCAGTTCTGCTGACGCAAGGGGAGTGTTCTGCTCAAGATATTCTTTCATCTGTCTGACTCCGTCGACAAAGGTTTCATAAGAATATGTGTTGCCGTAGCTGCCTGTATAATATCCGCCATACTGATAGTTCCCCATCAAGGACATGTAGTCGCACCAGTAACTAACCCACTTTTCCAGTGTCTCGTCATTCTCCATATTTTCCAGTATCTCCGATATCATGTCCGTGAGTTCTCGCCCGCTCACCGTCACGTTAAGAAGCACTGCGTCCTGTTCTATGCCGCCCGCAGAGATAACAGTGTTTTCTCTCTCCACATTGACCATATAATCCAGGATGATGTCTGTATATGTGCTGATAACGGCCGCCATATCTGCTCCGTCAGGAGCATTCGCCGAAAGAACGTCCATGGCCTCCAGCCCCAGGCTGTCATATGCTTCTGAGTCAAACATCAGATACGCCTCTGAAAGTTCCGGTATCTGGACATACATCTCACGGCTGTCCGGATCGATCACGGCATTGGCGCTTACCAGGTTCTCACCGTCTGCCGTATACAGACCGGCATCCGCGCCATAAATGTTCCCGTCTTCTCCGGTCTGAAGTCTGATCTCCAGGTCGTTCAGGCCGTCAACCGCCGTGTCAGCGGAATAGCCCGTAATGCCAAGCATGGCAAGTCCCGCGTCTTCGATCGCAACACTCATGGTCACTGTATTGTTCGCCGAAGCATCTTCATCCCGCGAAAGGCTTTCCACACATTTATTTATATATTCCTGCTCAACAGACCTGTAGTACTCCTCAGGACTGGAAAACCTTGACCGGAAAAAGTTCGATCTTGTCATGGCAAATGCTCCCACACCCACAATGACCACTGCTGCCGCTGCAACTATGGGGATGATGATCTTCTTTCTGTTCTTTCCCGACGGCTCTCCGTTCAGAGACATTCCTGCCTGCTGAGTGCCTGTCTGCTGAGTGCCTGACGGCTGTTGTGGATCCTCCTGCTGTGCGGCCGGCTGCGGAGTTTCTTCCTGCTGTCCGGAACGAACGGGAGCGCCGCACCGCGGACAGAATTTTGAGTTTGTCTCCAGTTCTGTACCACAATTATTACAAAACATGTGTTTTTCCTCCTCTGGCGATATGCTTTCCTTTTCACACGACGGTGAAACTCTATCGTGTTCTATCTGCTATTATAATATAAATACAGACTGTTCACAAGGGATTCCCACGGCTCCCGGGACAGTAATGAATGGATTTGAGCGCAAAAGATGAACGTAAATCAGGGACGTAGCCAAGACAATATTGACTACGCCCCTGATCAGGCTGCGTCCCGATCTTTACAGGCGTTTTACGAACAGCGCCCGTATTGCGTTCAGCACTGCGATGATCATTACGCCTACATCTGCGAAGATCGCAAGCCACATATTTGCGATCCCCACGGCTCCCAGGACAAGGCAGATGAGTTTTATTCCTATCGCAAACCATATGTTCTCATATACGATCCGCAGGCACTTCCTCGATATTCTGATCGCCTTGGATATCTTCAGCGGATCGTCATCCATCAGGACCACGTCCGCCGCCTCGATCGCAGCGTCAGATCCCATAGCGCCCATGGCGATACCTATATCCGCACGAGAAAGCACCGGTGCGTCATTGATTCCGTCTCCCACGAACGCGAGTTTTCCTCTGTCCCCTTTCTTTGCAATCAGTTCCTCTACTTTGGATACTTTATCCGCCGGGAGGAGTTCCGCATGGAACTCGTCGAGCCCCAGGTCTGCCGCCACATGTTCCGCAGCTTTCCTCGAATCTCCCGTAAGCATTGCTGTTTTTACCACACCTGCCGCTTTCAGGGACTGTACCGCCTCTTTGGCATGGGGTTTCTCAACATCCGAGATCACGATATGTCCGGCATATTCGCCGTTTACAGCCATATGGATTATTGTTCCGGCATGATGGCAGTCGATCCAGTCTATCCCAAGCCGCTCCATCAGCTTCGAGTTGCCTGCCGCCACTTCGACACCGTCCACCCTTGCTGTAACGCCGTTTCCACTGATCTCCTGAATATCAGTCACCCGGCTCCTGTCAGTCTCTCTGCCATATGCTTTCTGAAGGCTGCGGCTGATAGGATGTGAGGATGCACTCTCCGCCAGGGCAGCGTACTCAAGCAGCTTTTCCTCTTCCATCTCATTATGGTGCACCGCATTAACCTCAAAGACGCCCTGAGTCAGAGTGCCTGTTTTGTCAAATACAACGTATCTGGTCTGCGATAAAGTCTCCAGATAGTTTGACCCTTTGACAAGCACGCCCGCATTGCTGGCCCCGCCGATGCCGGCGAAAAAGCTCAGCGGGATGCTGATGACAAGAGCGCACGGGCAACTGATGACCAGGAATGTCAGCGCCCGGTAGATCCATGTCCCCCACTCCGCGGAAATTCCCAGGCCCAGCATGCGTACCAGCGGCGGCAGGATTGCAAGCGCGATGGCGCTGTACACGACAGCCGGCGTATAGATCCTGGCAAATTTCGTGATAAAGGCTTCAGATTTTGATTTTCTTGAGCTTGCATTTTCCACAAGATCCAGTATTTTTGATACCGTCGATTCTCCGAACTCTTTTGTCGTCTTTACTTTCAGGACGCCTGTCATGTTGATGCATCCGCTGATAATCTCGTCTCCCTCTTCTGCGTCTCTTGGCAGGCTCTCTCCTGTCAGAGCGCTTGTGTTAAGGGATGAGCGTCCTTCTGTGATGACGCCGTCGATCGGCACTTTCTCCCCCGGACGGACGATGATCACAGATCCGATCTCCACCTCGTCCGGATCAACCTGCTCAAGCCTGCCGTCCTTTTCTATGTTTGCGTAGTCCGGACGGATATCCATAAGTTCGCTGATGTTCCTTCTGCTCTTTCCCACCGCATAGCTCTGGAACCACTCGCCTATCTGGTAGAAGAGCATAACGGCGATGGCTTCCGTGTAGTCGCCGTCCTCATATACTGCGATCGCCATGGCTCCTATCGTCGCGACAGACATCAGCAGGCTTTCGTCAAAAGGCTGTCGGTTCCTGATGCCTTTAAACGCCTTGAGCAGTATATCGTACCCGATGACGAGATACGGTATCAGGTAGGAGGCAAACCGAAGAGGTCCGGCGAACGGGAGAAAATGGAACCCGACCATCAGCGCCGCAGAGATCACGATCCGAATGAGCATTTTTTTCTGTTTCTTATTCATATTGACTCCTTCTTTATATACGATATGTTGGGGAATATAATTAAACATATGATTAATCGTTTATCTGTAGAATATGTTTTATCCCGGAAACTGTCCCTGTTCCCGGGCCATATCCATACGCCCCCTCGCCTTGCGATTACAGGAATATCTCGCAGTCGTCTTCGACCTTTTTACAGTTCCTGCGTACTTCCTGCATAACTGCTTTCGCATCCTGCCCTTCCTCAAACTCTACATTCATCTTGAGTGTCATGAAGTTTACGACTGCATCTTTTACCCCCGCCGTATCCTTTGCCGCCTGCTCCATCTTGTTCGCGCAGTTTGCACAGTCGACATCGATCTTATAACTCTTTTTCATTCTCTGTCTCTCCTTTATCTATTTTATGATTAAGCAATTATTTAATTGTTGACTATAATATACTTCTTATTTTATAATAAGTCAAGAGCAAATAATTTATTTTTCCAAACAGTCAATAAAAGGAGCGAATAATATGGGTCAGCAGAATCTGCCGCACGATCATGGACATAATGATGAAAGAAAGATAAGAGAACATCTCCCGGGCGAGAATGAGATCGCCGGTGTGTCAGAAGCGATGAAGCAGCTCGGTGATCCGAGCCGCCTCCGCATCTTCTGGCTTCTGTGCCACTGTGAAGAATGCGTGCTGAACATCGCCGCCATCGTCAATATGAGCAGTCCGGCAGTCTCCCACCATCTGAGGCTGTTAAAGAGCAGCGGTCTCATCGTCAGCCGGCGCGAAGGAAAAGAGATGTACTATAAAACGGCAGACACTGAGCTGGCGCAGACGCTGCACTACATGATAGAAAAGCTGGGAAAGATCACCTGCCCGCAGGAAGAACTGTCATAAGGTTCTCTCTTTTCTTCCTCATTCAAATCCGGCGCCGTGGTTCTTTGTCTTTCTCTGCTGTCTCTTACGCCTTTTCGCTTTTCTCAATCTCCCACTTTTCGCCGCCCTGTATCTGTAGACGATGATCGTCAGAGCAGCGACAAAGAGGACCACTCCCCCTGCCACGACAAGCAGCCGTCTGCCAGGGATCAGAAAGCTGCCTTTCTTTGCGCCATCCTCTGCCCCTGGCTGCTCGTCGTCCACAAGCCGGAGCCTGGTCGTATAACCGGTCGCTTCTTCTACATACTCCGGCGTCAGTGTGGCAGATGCGGAACCTACTTCCTGTCCGCTGTAGTAAAATGTGATCTCTCCGAACGCTTCTTTCTCATCTTTTACTTCGATCTCATATTCCAGATCCGAAACACTGATACCGGACGGAAGCAGAACATATGATTCTGCGTTGTTGTAAAAACTGATCTCGTCAGGGATCTCCTGCTCCCTTAATATCTGCTTTGAAAAGCTGTCAAATGCATAGTCCAGCATCGCCCGTGTATCTTCATATACGTCTCCGTCATCCCGGAGGACGACCGCAACAAGCCGGAGCGTTCCGTTGTCCGCTGTCGTCACCAGCGTTGATCTTGCATCATCCGTATATCCGGTCTTGCCACCGGTACAGTATTTATAGTAATTGCTGTTCTCCGGCATGAGCATCTTGTGATGCTGCTGGAACGTCCTTGCCTCATCAACAAGGTTCGTAGCCCCGATCGTATAGTTTAATGTCTGAGCGATCGTCTGAAATTCATCGTACTGATACAGCGCGGAAGTGATGAGCGCCATATCGTGTGCGGTCGTGTAGTGCTCCTTGTCGTGCAGCCCGTTTGCATTCGTCCAGTGTGAGCCGGTGCACCCAAGCTGCTCGCTCCGTTCATTCATCTCCCGGATAAACGTGTCGTAGCCGCCTCCCATTTTCTCGCCCACATTCTCCGCAATGGCGTAGGACACCTCATTGGCAGACGCCAGAAGCATAGCGTACATGGAGTCTTTCATGCTCAGGATCTCCCCCGGCTTCATACCGATGCTGGCATAATCGGAGCGCAGGATGTCTATGCTCTCCTGGGAAAAAACGACCTCATCGCCCATATCCGCATTTTCCAGCGCTATCAGTTCTGTGAGCAGTTTGGTGATGCTGGCAGGATAATGCCGGTCGTCAATCTTCTTGCCATAGAGAACCGTACCGCTGTCCATGTCCATCACAATCGCCGAATTGGCATAGACTTTCGGGCCCTGCGGCCACCCTGCAAGTTCGTTTGTCTCGGGAAGCGTACTGTAGGATTCCCTCTTCCGTATTTCGATCTCCGAGAGTTCCCTCTCTTCCTCTGTTTCTCCCGTCTCGTTCGCAGTCTGCGCCTCATCGGTTGCCTGTGTCCCGTCTGCCGCCTGCTCCGTTTCCGGCTGTGCACAGACAGAAGACGCAGGCGCAAATGTCACCGTCAGCATAAAGATTGCTGCAAATACACGTCTCAAGACCGTCTTCATCTCATTCCTCCGACACTCAACCGTATTGTTTAGATAACATTATAGTAAATCAGTGCAGGAGTTTCAAGGGAAGAACTTACTGTGTCAGCTAATTTCATAAAACACGATATCCGCGCCTGCCGCCTCTACAGTCAGTCCTGCATATTCCGGATAATATCTCGTGCTGAATACGTATGCTCCGTCATTCACAAATATTTCTGCCGAAGACTCATCCGCAAGTATCCTGACGTCCGTTACATGATCTATGTCCGCATGCCGCATACTCCGTCCGCACGAAACTTTTTTATTTCTTTCGGCAAATTCAATTACAAATCTGCTGTTTTTGTACTCCGCCGTCAGAGCCCCCGCCAAAACTGCGCGGAACCGTCCCTGCCTGATATTACATATATATGCCTCATACACGGCAGGTTCTTTCATTTCAAGACTGTTTCGCGTTTCTCTGACGAGTTTTTTATTTTTTTCAAGTTCCCGGACCGGTCTCTGTCTGACGATACCGTCTTTCACGAACACTTCCCGCGGAAACGTAAAACAATGCTGCCACCCGTCCTCTACTGTCCGGTTCGTATATTCCTCACAGTCCGGCATC
>CALWAR010000055.1 GCA_944375765.1 uncultured Mediterraneibacter sp.
ATGCGATCGTGCTGATCCTGATGATGCTCTTTAACTGGGCGCCCAAAGCGATCGAGTGGAGAGAGAAATATCTCACCTTTGGGAGAAAGAAAAAGGAGGCTGTGAAATAATGGCATTACTGGAAGTAAAGAATCTGGGCATTTCATTCGGCGGTCTCCGTGCAGTGAATGCATTTGATATTTCGATAGAAAAAGAGGAACTTTATGGCCTGATCGGACCAAACGGCGCAGGAAAGACGACAGTGTTCAATCTGCTGACGGGAGTCTACAGACCGGATACCGGAAAAGTTGCTCTGGACGGGAAAGACATTACCGGGAAAAAGACCATCGATATCAACAGAGCCGGGATCGCCAGGACATTTCAGAATATCCGGCTCTTTAAGCAGCTCAGCGTCCTGGACAATGTAAAGGTGGGACTCCATAATAAGCACCGCTATTCGACCATCGAGGGTATCCTGCGTCTTCCGAAGTACCGGAAGACAGAAAAAGAGATGGACGGGCAGGCCATGGAGCTGCTCAAAGTATTTGATCTGGATCAGTCTGCCCATCTGACGGCCGCAAATCTCCCTTACGGACAGCAGAGACGTCTGGAGATCGCCAGAGCGCTGGCTACGGAACCGAAGCTTCTGCTTCTGGACGAGCCGGCGGCGGGTATGAATCCGAACGAGACAGGTGAACTGATGGACATGATACGTTTTGTGCGGGAGAAGTTCCACATGACGATCCTCCTGATCGAACATGATATGAAACTGGTAAGCGGGATCTGTGAGAAACTGACGGTATTAAACTTCGGCGAAGTACTCTGCCAGGGCTCTACAGCGGAGGTCCTCAACGATCCTCAGGTCATAACGGCGTATCTTGGTGAATAGGAGGAAAATGGTCATGGCAATGCTTGAAATCAGGGATCTGCAGGTATATTACGGAGTGATCCAGGCGATCAAAGGGATCTCTTTTGAAGTCAACAAAGGAGAGGTAGTCGCGCTGATCGGAGCGAACGGCGCAGGGAAGACGACGACTCTCCACACGATAACCGGACTGCTCTCTCCGAAGAGCGGGCATGTGGTATTTGAGGGCAGGGATATCACCAAAGTCCCGGCGCATAAGATCGTATCCATGGGTATGGCGCATGTGCCGGAGGGACGGCGTGTTTTTGCAGAACTTAGTGTTTACGAGAATCTGAAGATGGGAGCGTATACACGCAGGGATAAAGGAGAGATCGAAGAAAGCCTGAAAAATGTATACAGGAGATTCCCCAGACTTGAGGAGAGAAAGAACCAGATGGCCGGGACCTTAAGCGGCGGCGAGCAGCAGATGCTCGCAATGGGGCGGGCCCTTATGTCAAAGCCGAAGCTCATCCTGATGGATGAGCCGTCTATGGGACTTTCCCCGATCCTTGTAAATGAGATCTTCGACATTATCCGCTCGGTGAGCGAGAGCGGGACTACGGTTCTTCTCGTAGAGCAGAATGCGAAGAAAGCTCTGTCGATAGCGAACCGGGCATACGTGCTCGAAACAGGCAAGATCGTCCTCTCGGGGGATGCAAAAGAGCTGCTCGAGGACGAAGCGATAAAGAAAGCGTATCTTGGAGAATAGTATATACAAGTAAGAGATGAGGAGGTGCAGCTTATGAGGAATATCGTGATTACGATCTCAAGACAGTACGGAAGCGGAGGAAAGACTATCGGAGCAATGCTGGCCCAGGAGCTGGGAGTAAACTGCTACAGCCGTGAGATCCTCAGGATGGCGTCAGAGGACAGCGGGATCAATGAACGGCTTTTCGGTATGTCCGACGAGAAGATGCGCCGTGCAGGCTGGTTTCGCATCCTGAACCGTCCTTATGACGGGAAACTGCTCCCGCCGGAAGATAAAGGCTTTACATCAGACGACAATCTGTTCAACTACCAGGCTAAGGTGATAAAGGATCTGGCTGTGAAAGAGCCATGTGTCATCATCGGAAGGTGCGCGGATTATATACTCCGGGATTATCCGAACGTAATGAGCGTGTTCATCCACGCAGACAGGAAGTTCTGCCTTGAGAGAGCCATGGAGCGTCACAGTATGAGTGAGAAAGAAATGAAGAGGTATATCGAGAAGACGGATGAATACAGGGGAGATTTTTACCGCTATCATACCGGACACGAGTGGGCCGACGCGAGAAATTATGACTTGTGCCTGAACAGCGGGAAACTCGGTTTTGAGAAGTGTGTGGAAGAGATCAGGTCATATATGAAGATACGGTTTGACGGGTAGAGAACCGGGACTGTTGGACAGTCTGCGTCTGACTGCCGGCCCTGAACAGGCGGAGATGATACGTGGGTTTTATCATCTCCGCCTGTCTGCTGTGACGGAAACGGGCTTTGCGCAGATTTTTCTTGAAAAGTCCTGTGGATATTTATAAGATAGTATTACGGCGCGTATATATGTAATGCGTATAAAGTGAGGCGGGGTTATGGGAAACGAAGAAAAGACAGAAGTAGAAGTAAAAGAAACAGGAAAGACCGGAAAGCGCAAAAAGCTGCTGTATGCAGCGGCCGGTATCACAGGGATTGTCGCTTTAGCCTATCTGGGAACAGCGGCTTTTTTTGGCAGCCATTATCTGCCGCGTACTGTGATGAACGGACATGATATCTCAGGGATGACGGTGGAACAGGCAGAGAGCCTGCTCAGAGAAGATGTAGGCGCATATGAGCTTTCTCTGACCGGGATCACCGGGGAGACAGAGAACATCAAAGGAACCGAAGTTTCCATGGAATACGAGAAAGGCTCCGGGGCGCAGGAGATCCTGGAAGAGCAGAACGCTTTCCTGTGGCCGGCCGCCTTATTCAGGGATGAAAGAAAGGACGTCAGAATCCAGGTGTCCTATGATGCAGAAAAGCTGAAAGCCAGGATAGAGAAGCTCAAAGCAGTTACAGGCGAGCAGACGCCGGCGACTTCGGCCTACCCGCGCTTCGACGGCGGACAGTTCATCGTCGAGCCGGAACAGTACGGGACGGCCATTGACAGAGATGCGCTGGATCAGAAGATAGAAGAAGCGCTCACGGAGTTTGAAGCTACGCTCGATCTGGAGACAGAGGGCTGCTATGCACTGCCCGCATACACATCTGAGTCCCCGGAAGTGCAGAATGCGTGCGACCTTATGAACCAGTACTGTAAGGCCAGGATCGTATATCCTATGGATGAAGACGTGATAGTGGACGCCTCTGTTATATCAGGATGGCTTACAGTAGATGATAAGATGCAGGTGTCGCTCGACAAAGAGGCGGTCAGGCTGTGGCTCGAGGAGTTCGGGGATAAATATGACACAGTGGGGACTACCCGGTCTTTTACGACTCCTGCCGGGAAAGCTGCAACAGTGAAAGGCGGTACATATGGGTGGTCCATCAATGAGGAAGCCGAGTTCGAGGTGATCATTGATGCGGTGGAAAACGGAAAGACGCTGGAGAGAGAGCCGGAGTATTATATCGGTGGAACTGCGGCTGTACACGGTATGCCGGACTGGGGAGACACTTATGTAGACGTGGATCTGAGCGAGCAGCATATGTGGTACGTGGTAGACGGGGAGGTAGTTCTGGAGACTGACGTGGTCACGGGCCAGCCGATACCGGAGAGGATCACGCCGGAAGGAACGTATACTGTATTGGAAAAATTAAGAAACACGGTGCTTGTCGGTTCGACCAACCCGGCTACAGGGAGACCGTCCTACGAGACGCCTGTCAGCTACTGGATGAGAGTGACGTGGTCAGGGATCGGATTCCATGACGCTACATGGCAGTCCGCGTTTGGCGGAAACCTGAACGAGACGCCGGGGATCGGTTCCCACGGCTGTATCAATATGCCGCTGGATCAGGCGTCCGCTCTGTATGAGATGCTGGAGATCGGGACTCCGGTCGTGATCCATTACTGAACCGCACTGCATGATGCCTTTCAGAATAATTTCCTGATGAGAGCAGCGGCGCTCTTTAAGTCCTGATGTAATATTATAACAGAATGTGAAAAAAATACCAATCCACAATAAAAAGTGGTGATGTATATTTATAGATACAAAATATAGTGAAAACAGGTCATTTTGCATAAAATTTGATACAATGGCTATATTTGAGAATGATTATCATAATAACTATTGCGTTTTTAGAAACCCGATGCTATACTAGCGCATGTAAGTTATCCGGATGTAACGGTCCGGTGGGATATAAACAATATAGAAACAACAGGACGATTCAGTAAAAGGAGGATTTACGAATGGCAAAATTGAATTTTGACCAGTGGGAAGGTTTTAGCGGACATCTCTGGAAAGAGGAAGTCAATGTGCGCGATTTCATTCAGCATAACTATACTCAGTATGAAGGAGACGAGTCTTTCCTTGCAGATCCCACAGAGGCGACAAATAAACTCTGGGGAGAACTCTCCAGACTTCAGAAAGAGGAGCGCGCAAAGGGCGGCGTCCTTGATATGGAGACAGAAGTAGTTTCCGGACTGACAGCATATGGACCGGGATACATCAACGAAGATATGAAAGATCTGGAGCAGGTCGTAGGACTTCAGACAGATAAACCGCTGAAACGTGCGTTCATGCCGTACGGCGGGATCAAGATGGCGGAGCAGGCGTGTACGACTTACGGGTATACTCCGAGTGAAAAACTGCATGAAATCTTTACAAAATATCACAAGACACACAACCAGGCGATATTTGATATCTATACGCCTGAGATGAAAAAAGCGCGTCACAACAAGATCATAACAGGACTTCCGGACACATACGGAAGAGGACGTATCGTAGGCGACTACCGCCGTGTGGCTCTCTACGGTATCGACTACCTGATCGAGAAGAAACAGTCTGATTTTGTTGAGTACGAGAGACACGGAATGAAAGGAACAGATTTCCGTCTCCGCGAAGAGATCGCTGACCAGATCCGCGCGCTCAACGGTATGAAGGAAATGGCTTTAGTCTACGGCTATGATATTTCCAAACCGGCTACAAACGCAAAAGAGGCTGTACAGTGGCTGTACTTCGGATATCTTGCAGCGATCAAGACCCAGAACGGCGCTGCAATGAGTGTGGGCCGTATTTCTACATTCCTTGACATCTATATCCAGAGAGATATGGAGAAAGGCATCCTGACAGAGGAGCAGGCTCAGGAGCTCATCGACCACATGGTAATGAAGTTCAGAATGGTGAAGTTCGCGAGAATCCCGTCCTACAACGAGCTGTTCTCCGGAGACCCGGTATGGGCTACACTGGAGATGGCAGGAATCGGAATGGACGGACGCCACATGGTAACGAAGAGCGACTACCGTTTCCTCCACACACTGGAGAACATGGGACCGTCACCGGAGCCGAACCTGACAGTACTGTACTCTTCACACCTGCCGGAGAACTTCAGGAAATATGCGGCTTATATTTCTGTTAAGACAAGTTCCATCCAGTACGAGAACGACGATGTAATGCGTCCGGTATGGGGCGACGACTACTCCATCTGCTGCTGTGTATCCGCAACAGAGACAGGTAAGGAGATCCAGTTCTTCGGAGCTCGTGCAAACCTTGCAAAATGCCTTCTGTACGCGATCAACGGCGGCGTTGACGAGAAGACAAAACAGCAGGTATCTCCGCTGTACAGACCGATCATATCCGAGTACCTTGACTATGATGAGGTCATGGAGAAATATGACCAGATGATGGAGTGGCTGTCCAAGCTGTATGTAGATACGCTGAACATGATACACTACATGCATGACAAGTACTACTATGAGGCTGCCGAGATGGCGCTCATCGACACAAATGTAAGACGTACATTTGCAACAGGTATCGCTGGATTCTCACACGTGGTAGACTCCCTGAGCGCGATCAAGTATGCGAAAGTAAAAGTGATCCGCGACGAAGACGGTGTTGCAACTGATTTTGAAGTCGAGGGAGATTTCCCCAAATATGGAAACGACGACGACCGTGCGGACGACATCGCGGTGTGGCTGCTCCGTACGTTTATGAGCAAGCTGAAAAAGTGCCACACATACAGAAATTCCGAGCCGACAACATCTATCCTTACGATCACATCCAATGTGGTATATGGTAAGGCTACAGGATCTCTTCCGGACGGAAGAAAAGCAGGCGAGCCGCTGGCGCCGGGAGCAAACCCGTCTTACAACGCAGAGAAGAATGGCCTTCTTGCATCCCTGAACTCTGTGGCAAAACTGCCGTACGAGCAGGCGCTTGACGGCATCTCCAATACACAGACGATCAGCCCGGGAGCGCTGGGACACGACGATGACGAGCGCAAGAACAACCTTGTCCATGTAATGGACGGATACTTCGATCAGGGAGCACATCACCTGAACGTGAACGTATTCGGCACAGAGAAACTGATCGATGCGATGGAGCATCCGGAGAAAGAAGAATATGCAAACTTTACGATCCGCGTATCAGGATACGCTGTTAAGTTCATCGACCTGACAAGAGAGCAGCAGCTTGACGTGATCGCAAGGACCTGCCACGACAGAATGTAAGGACACCAGTACAGTGAATAATAAATAACCAGCCATATCACTTGCTGCTAGTCTGACCGTCAGGGAGGACGAGGCGACGGGGACGTAGTAAAATCGGATTTCACTACGTCCCTGTTTCGGTCTGATCTTATCACATCCTCGAAAGGAGAGCATCATGCAGGGATATATTCATTCTACGGAGAGCTTCGGCTCTGTTGACGGTCCGGGAGTCCGGTTCGTCATTTTCGTCGCGGGCTGTCCGATGCGCTGCCAGTTCTGTCACAATCCGGATACCTGGAATATGCAGGTGGGAGAGCAGCGGAGTGCTGACGAGCTTCTTGCTCAGGCGACGCGCTATAAATCCTACTGGAAAGACGGCGGCGGGATCACGGTGAGCGGCGGCGAGCCTCTTATGCAGATGGATTTTATGATCGAGCTTTTCAGAAAGGCAAAAGAAAAGGGCATCAATACGACGATCGATACAAGCGGCGCTCCGTTTACAAGGGAGGAGCCTTTTTTCAGCAAGTTTAACGAGCTGATGAAGTACACGGATCTGATGCTTGTTGATATCAAGCATATCGACGACGAGCAGCATAAAATCCTGACAGGCCGCACCAATGAGAATATCCTGGATATGGCGCGTTATCTGTCTGATATCGGGAAACCGGTGTGGATCCGGCATGTTCTGGTTCCGGAGAGAAATGATAATGATGAATATCTTGAGAAATTATATGATTTCATCAGTACATTAAAAAATGTGCAGAAGATAGAAGTGCTTCCTTATCATACATTTGGAGAATATAAGTGGAAAGAACTCGGATATGAGTATCCGCTGACAGGAATCGAGCCGCCGTCGAAAGAGCGGATCGAAAACGCAAACAGGATACTTCATACGGGACAATGAGATTAAGGACAGGGCCATGAGAGATTGATATGCTCCTCAGATTGGACCTGTCCTTTTGAGGTTTAGATGACTGCTTTATTTAGAAATATGAGCGCCAGCACGCAGACGCATGCCTCTGACACCGGAACAGCCATCCAGATGCCGGTAAGTCCGAAAAGTACGGACATGAGCCAGGCAACCGGGATAATGAGCACGAATCCCCGGAGAATGGAAACAGCGAAAGCCTGCTTCGGCCGGTCGACGGAACTTAAAAATGCAGCGGCAACAATATTGATGCCTGAGAAGAACAGGCTGATAAAATAGATTCTCATTCCGTTTGATGCAATTTCGGTCAGAACCGGATCATGTTCGCGGTTGAACAGCTCGGCGAGCGGTACCGCAAACACAGCAATCAGCACATAGGAAAGCAGGGCGAAGATCAGGGAACAGGCCAGTGCATACCTGCGGAGGTCCCGCCGCTGCCGTTCGCCGTTTTTCCCTGCATACCGGCTTACGATCGGCTGGACGCCCTGCCCGATCCCGGTGTAGATGGATACAAGTACAAGAGCGATATTGGCCAGAATGCCGTATGCCGCCACGCCTGTATTTCCGTTTAATCCCAGGATCAGGTAATTAAATACGATGATCACGACGCCGGATGATAATTCTGTGATCAGAGAGGAAACTCCCAGTGTGCAGATATCTCTCCAGCGGATCAGCG
>CALWAR010000056.1 GCA_944375765.1 uncultured Mediterraneibacter sp.
ATAAACAAGAGGTGAAAGAAATGGCAGTAAAGATCAGATTAAGAAGAATGGGACAGAAGAAAGCTCCTTTTTATAGAATCGTAGTAGCTGATTCAAGGTCCCCGAGAGACGGAAGATTCATCGAGGAGATCGGAACATACGATCCGAACTGTGAGCCGAGCGCGATCAAAGTTGATGAAGAAGCAGCTAAGAAATGGTTAGGAAACGGCGCACAGCCGACAGAAGTTGTAGGAAAGATCTTCAAGGCAGCAGGTATTGAGAAATAAGTTGACTTCGCGGAGGTGCGCGTAAGATGAAAGAATTAGTTGAAGTTATCGCAAAAGCGCTTGTGGACCATCCTGATGAGGTCTCTGTAAATGAGAAGCAGGAAGGACGCACCACAGTACTTGAGCTCCACGTCGCTGACGGAGATATGGGAAAGGTGATCGGCAAACAGGGCCGTATCGCAAAAGCAATCCGTTCCGTAGTGAAAGCTGCAGCGGCAAAGGAAGATAAAAGAGTTGTCGTCGATATTGTATAAATGATATCAAAGCAAAAGGAAAGAGGGACAGTTTTCCGATCCGGAGAGTCTGCCCCTTTCTTTTTCCCGTATTGGCGGTAAAGGACAATAAAAAGAAAGGAAACAGAAGGAATGGAACAGTTTCTTCAGGTGGGTGTGATATCTTCCACACACGGTATCCGGGGCGAGGTCAAAGTCTTCCCGACAACAGATGATCCCGTCCGCTTTAAAAAACTGAAAAAAGTGCTTCTTGACACGGGGAATGAACGGCTTGAACTGGAGATCCAGTCCGTAAAGTTTTTTAAACAGTTCGTGATCCTCAAGTTTAGAGGTTTTGACAGTATAAATGATATAGAGAAATATAAAGGAAAGAGTCTTCTGGTGCCGAGAAAAGAGGCGGTAGAGCTTGAAGAAAATGAGTATTACATCGCAGATCTGATCGGCATGGAGGTATTTGTCGGGGAAGAGCGGTTCGGCGTTCTCAAAGATGTGATGGAAACAGGGGCGAATGAAGTATACATCATTGAATCGGACAGGCACGGGGAAGTGCTGATTCCGGCGATACGCGACTGTATCCTCGACGTGGACGTAGCCGGGAAGACAATGAAGATCCGTCTCCTCGACGGACTGATATAAGAGTGAAAACCGGGAAAAATGATGATGAACTTCTATATACTTACTTTATTTCCAGAGATGGTGATGAATGGACTGAATACGAGTATCATCGGGCGCGCTGTCAATGCGGGGCTTCTCTCCATTGAAGCTGTGAACATCCGCGATTACGCCTTTAACAGGCATCAGAGCGTGGACGACTATCCCTACGGAGGCGGAGCCGGGATGCTCATGCAGGCGGAACCGGTGTATCTGGCCCACGAAGCTGTGTCTGAGAAGATCCGTGTCCGTCTGAGCGAAGAGGCAGCAGGCGCGGCTGCTAAACGTGTGCGCACGGTCTATCTCTCCCCACAGGGCAGAGTATTTGACCAGCAGATGGCGGAAGAACTCTCGCAGGAAGAGGATCTAATCCTGCTGTGCGGCCATTATGAGGGGATCGATGAGCGCGTACTTGAGGAGGTCGTGACGGATTATGTCTCTATCGGGGATTATGTGCTCACGGGCGGTGAACTCCCGGCCATGGTCATGGTAGACGCGATCTCCCGGCTGGTTCCCGGCGTGCTGCACAATGATGTATCGGCAGAGTTTGAGTCCTTTCAGGACAATCTCCTGGAGTATCCCCAGTATTCCAGACCGGAAGAATGGCATGGAAAAAAAGTGCCCCCGATCCTTCTGTCGGGACACCATGCCAATATTGAGAAGTGGCGCAGGGAGCAGTCGATCATACGGACTTATAAGCGCAGGCCGGATCTGCTGGACAAGTCTGAACTTACGGAGAAAGAAAAGGGATGGCTTGAGGAATGGTTGCAGACACAGGGCGAAATTTGATCGAAATGATACTTGAAAATATTGCAGAAATATGGTAAACTACAACAGTTGTGAAAAGAAGCGCGATGGTCCTCTGGCACAAAAAGTGTTAAGAACGTCAAATATTAAGGAGGTCACACAGAATGAACGAGATTATCAAGAAGATCGAAGCAGAGCAGTTAAAAGAGAACGCACCGGAGTTTAACGTCGGCGACACCGTAAGAGTACACGCCAAGATCAAAGAGGGAAACCGTGAGAGGATCCAGGTATTTGAGGGAACAGTCCTGAAGAAACAGGGCGGCGGCGTGAGAGCCACTTTTACAGTGAGAAAAACATCTAATGGGATCGGTGTTGAGAAGACATGGCCGCTCCATTCGCCACATGTTGAAAAGGTCGAGGTTGTGCGCAGAGGTAAAGTAAGAAGAGCAAAACTGAACTACTTGAGAAGCCGTGTCGGAAAAGCTGCAAAGGTAAAAGAATTAGTAAAATAGTAACCATGAGAGGGACAATTACAGAACTGTATATTGTCCCTTTTTTGCAATTGCGACGTGCCGGAGTACGGGCCTGACCGGGATTCTGGCGATCGCTTACCATCCCGGAATGTGCTTTCTGGCGTTTCCGGTGATTGAAATAGCATGGCTGATCTGGAGGGAATATGCAGGATTTGGATTTCCGCAGAAAGAGAAAGAAAAGAGCCGGAAAGAAGACGGCCAGGCCCCGCAGAGCAAAGAAAAAGCCGGTGCGCAGAGGGCTTCGTTTTGAAGATGCGAAAGCTCAGCTTCATTTTGCCCAGGAAAAGATACAAAGAAACAGAAGCGGCATCAAAGAATTAGCCGTGTGGGCGATAGAGATCCTGATCGTGTGCATGGCGGCTGTCTTTCTCATAGCAGCTTTTGGCCAGAGAGTGAGCACGGCGGGAGATTCCATGTCGCCTGTGCTTAAAAATGGAGACGTTCTGCTCATAAACAGACTCATCTACAGAGTGAAATCACCGTCCAGAGGGGATATCGTCGCATTTCGACAGAACGAGAACGGTCATTATCTCGTCAAGCGGATTGTCGGACTCCCGGGAGAGACGGTCCAGATCGTGGACGGCAGAGTGCTCATAGACGGAGAAGAACTGACGGAAGATATCTATGTTTCGGATATCGGATATGCCGGAGAGGCTCAGCAGCCGGTCGAACTCGGTGAGGATGAATATTTCGTGATGGGGGACGCCCATGCCGTGAGTGATGACAGCAGACTGCCGAGCATAGGAAACGTCAGCCGGGATAATATTTACGGACAGGCATGGTTCATCGTGAGCCCGGGGGAAGATTTTGGATTTATCTAAGGAGGAATAAGATGCATTTTCAGTGGTATCCGGGACATATGACAAAAGCGCGCCGTATGATGCAGGAGAACATAAAACTGATCGATCTCATCATCGAGCTCGTAGACGCCAGGATCCCTCTTTCAAGCAGAAACCCTGATATAGACGAACTGGGAAAAGGAAAGGCCAGGCTTATCCTGCTGAATAAGGCAGACCTTGCAGAAGAGAAGCTAAACGACACCTGGGTGGAATATTTCAGGAGAAAAGGATATTCCGCCGTTAAAGTAAACTCCAAAAAGGGCGGCGGGATCAAATCGATACAGTCTGTCATCCAGGAAGCGTGCAAAGAGAAGACTGAGCGGGACAGGAAAAGAGGGATACTGAACCGTCCGGTACGCGCGATGGTAGTCGGCATCCCCAATGTGGGGAAATCGACATTTATCAACGCTCTTGCGGGCAAGGCCTGTGCAAAGACGGGCAACAGGCCGGGAGTAACAAAAGGAAAACAGTGGATCAGGCTGAATAAGAATGTGGAACTTCTCGACACGCCTGGGATACTCTGGCCGAAATTCGAGGATCAGGCAGTGGGACTCAAACTTGCGTTTATCGGTTCCATTAAAGATGAGATACTGCAGACAGAAGAGCTTGCGTCAGAACTCATCAAATATCTGGAGCGTGAATATCCTTCGGCGCTTGCGGACAAGTACGGGATACAGCAAAGTTCAGATACATATCAGTGTCTCCGTGAGATCGCTGCGAACCGCCACTGCCTGGTACGGGGGAGCGAACCGGATACGGAAAAGGCAGCCTCAATACTGCTCGAGGATTTCCGAAGCGGGGGGCTGGGCAGGATCACCCTTGAGTCGCCGGGTGAAGGACAGGAAGAGATTGAAGACAGGAGAGGCAGAGACAAATGAAAGGAATTCTAAGAGAACTTCTGGGATGGCTCGTAGTCATAATCATTGCTGTGGGAGCGTCTTATCTTGTGATCACGTTTGTCGGACAGCGGACACAGGTGAGCGGTCAGTCTATGGAGACTACGCTTTCTGATGGCGATCAGCTTATCGTAGACAAGATATCATACAGATTTCGGGATCCGAAGCGGTACGATATTGTTGTATTCCCCTATCATTATGAGAAAAATACATACTATATCAAGAGGATCATAGGGATGCCGGGAGAGACAGTTCAGATCGTGGATGGTCTGGTGTATATCAACGGGCAGCCTTTGAACGAACATTATGGCAACGAGATCATAGAAAATCCGGGGATCGCTGAAGAACCGATAACTCTTGGAGCGGATGAATACTTTGTTATGGGAGATAACAGGAACAACAGCCAGGACAGCCGGAATACCAACGTGGGGCTTATACACAGAGATGAACTGCTGGGGCGCGCGTGGGTGAGGATATGGCCGCTCAGTGATTTTGGAGTGATAAAACATGAATAAGAGCATCGCACAGATAAAAGAAGAATTTGAGCGTGCAGGAGAGCAGGAAAGAAAAGAACTGTATGAAGTATATGCCGGGGACGTCCGTTTGGGTGTGCTTGCTCTTATAGAGAAATATCGGAAAAAGGATAAAGCTCTGGCAGCGGAGCGCAGACGTCTGGCCCAGATGCGGCGGTTCGAGGAAGAGTACAGCGGATACAGGCTCATATGCGGCGTCGATGAGGCCGGAAGAGGGCCGCTTGCCGGCCCTGTTGTGGCGGGGGCTGTGATCCTGCCGCCAGACTGTGAGATCCTCTATCTCAATGATTCTAAAAAGCTCTCTCCGGGAAAGAGAGAAACGTTGTACAGCGAGATCATGGAGAAAGCGGCGGCAGTCGGGATCGGGATGGTCGGTCCTGCCAGGATCGATGAGATCAACATCCTCAATGCAACCTATGAAGCGATGCGCAGGGCGGTTGCTGATCTTGGGGTGCAGCCGGATATCCTGCTGAATGACGCTGTCACTATACCGGAGATATCCGTCCCCCAGGTACCTGTTATAAAAGGTGACGCAAAAAGCGTATCCATTGCGGCGGCCAGTATTATCGCCAAGGTGACGAGGGACCGTCTGATGCTACAGTATGACGAAGTCCTGCCCGGATACGGATTCGCCCGCCACAAAGGATATGGCTCAGAGGAGCATATCGCTGCTATACGAAAGCTTGGACCGACGCCGATCCATCGGCGGGCATTTATCAGAAATTTCATTGACGCTGAGATGTAGGCTATGAGAAATATATATGATAAAAGGAATAAAAGGCAGACGGGCGCATATTATGAGCGGGAGGCGGGAGAATATCTGGAGCGGCTCGGATATAAGATACTGGAGTACAATTACAGATGCAGATCCGGAGAGATCGATATTGTTGCCAGAGACAACGGCTGTATCGTATTCTGCGAAGTGAAGTACCGCACCGATGAACGGAGAGGGGATCCGCTTGAAGCTGTGGATGAGCGCAAGCAGAAAAGGCTGTTCCGATGTGCGATGCACTATCTGTCAGAGCATCGTCTTGGAGACGTGCCCTGCCGTTTCGACGTGGTCGGCATCACAGGAGAGACCGGAATGAAAAACAGGGAAGTAACGTATATCAAAAATGCATTCACCGGATGAACTGCCGGAAGAATGCACAGCGACGAAAGAGGTGCGGACATGAGTCTTGGACTGGTCTATAAAGATAAGAGACATGTATTTGATGAGATAGAAAAAGATACGCCTGTCCTCGTATATCCCATGTTTGAGGAAACGGGATCAGTACGCCATGGGTTTTCAACACGGCTTGGCGGCGTCAGCGAGGGATATTTTTCCTCTCTGAACCTGAGCTTTGACAGAGGCGACAAAAAAGAAGCGGTGATGGAAAATTTCCGGCGTATTGCGCGGACTTTGGGTGTACAATGTGAGGATATGGTGCTGAGCCGGCAGACGCATACGACGAACGTGCGTGTTGTCACAGAGGAAGACAAGGGAAAAGGGATCACAAGAGAACGGGACTACACGGATGTAGACGGCCTTGTGACAGATGTTCCGGGGATCTGCCTCGTGACGTCATTTGCGGACTGTGTTCCTCTTTATTTTTTTGATCCGGTAAGAAAGGCTATAGGACTCGCCCATTCAGGATGGCGTGGGACTGTCGGAAAGATAGGGAAAAAGACGGTGGAGCTTATGTCGGAGAAATTCGGTTCAGATCCGGCGGATATCCTGGCGGCAGTGGGACCGTCTGTGTGTATGGACTGCTATGAAGTAAGTTCGGATGTGGCAGACAGGTTCCGGGAAAGTTTTGATGAAAAGACATGGGGAGATCTGTTCTGCGAGAAGCCGGACGGGAAATACCAGCTTGATCTGTGGAGAGCGAATCAACTCATTTTTAGGGAGTCAGGGATCAGAGAGGAACATATTGCCGTGACAAATGTATGTACGCACTGTAACAGCAGGATCCTCTATTCACACAGGGCGTCAGGAGATAAGAGAGGTAATCTCTGCGCATTCCTTGCCCTGCGATAAACTGCGGCGGCAGACGGCCGATATCATGACCATAATACAGGAGGCAGTTTGATATGATCTGGAATCCAGTGCAGACAGGAGGTAGTGTCCTGTCGACTCTTGCGGGAACAACAAATGTAACGGATGAATCTGTCAGCGATGTGATAGACTCTGCGGCTAAAGCTACAAACGAGGCCGCAGAGGAAGTCAACCAGTTCGTTCAGTTCATTGAGAACAATATTCCCAATTTCATAGACTTTGGCGTACGTGTAGCTCTGGCGCTCGTTGCTTTCTTTATCGGAGGAAAAGTTATCGGCTGGATACGGAAACTTGTACGGCGCTCTTTTGAGCAGACGAACATGGATGCGGGAGTCGCACAGTTTATTGATTCTCTGCTGAAATTTGGTCTCTATGCGCTCCTTGTCTTTATGATCGCGACAAATTTCGGTATAGAGTCTTCCTCTATCGCGGCTCTGATCGCTTCCGCAGGAGTGGCGGTCGGTCTTGCGCTCCAGGGGAGTCTCTCTAATTTTGCCGGAGGCATACTGATCCTGCTCCTCAAGCCTTTTGCAGTAGGGGATTACATTATTGTAACTCAGGAGAATATCGAGGGAACAGTCAAAGAGATACAGATATTTTATACAAAACTTGCAACAGTGGATAATCAGACTGTAGTAGTGCCCAACAGCATACTCACAAACAACAGCCTGACCAATGTGACGGCAAGACCGGAGCGTCAGCTCGACCTTAAAGTCGGGATCGCCTATGATTCGGATCTGCAAAAGGCAAAGCGCCTGATCGAAGATATGATGCTGCAGGATCCGTGTATTATACAGAACGAGAAAGTCAAAGTATTTGTGGACTCTCTGGCTGACAGCGCAGTGATGATCGGTCTGCGGGCCTGGGTAAAAACAGAAGAGTACTGGGCCACGAGATGGAGGCTGCTGGAACAGATCAAGACCACTTTCGATGCCGAGCAGATCGAGATTCCATATAATCAGCTCACAGTAACCGTAAGATCAGAAAAAGAAGAAAAAAACAGTTGAAATTTAGCCGGAAAAGAGATATAATAGACAAGGCTCGTCGAGGTGCGGGCCATATGCCGGAATAGCTCAGTCGGTAGAGCACTTCACTCGTAATGAAGGGGTCGTCAGTTCAAGTCTGATTTCCGGCTTTAGAAAAAGGCGCAATCCCAGGGATATCAGGGATTGCGCCTTTTGCAAATGGAAGGAGGATGATAGATGAAACCATCGAAAGAGACAATAGAGTTGTTTCAAAATGACCGGTTTGCGACGGAAAACGGGGCGGTGATCGAAGAGGTGGACGATCACTATGCAAAGTGCAGCCTAGTGGTTCGGGACCGGCACCGCAATGCCATGGGAGCCGTCATGGGCGGCGTTTATTTCACACTTGCGGATTTTGCCCTTGCGGTAGCGAGCAACTGGCAGAAAATGGGGCATGTATCGCTGAACTCTGAGATCACATATCTGATGTCGGCAAAAGGAGAGAAGCTGATCGCGGAGGCGTCATGCGTAAAGAACGGGAGAACGACAGGCTATTACCGGATCGATGTAAAGGATGAACTCGGTAATCTGGCGGCGGCAGTGACGGCAACTACTTTCTGTGTGGCAAAGCAGGGGCAGTATTAAAGGAGAGGGAAGGACTTAATGGAAAAATCGAAAGTATATTTTACGGATATGCGTGCCCTGCCGGGTACGAACTTACCTGACAAATTAAAAAAACTGATAAAAAAAGCAGGGATCGGGGACATTGATCTCAACAAGAAGATGACGGCGATAAAGATCCATTTCGGAGAGCCGGGGAATCTGTCTTTCCTGCGTCCGAATTATGCGAAAGCGGTGGCGGATGTGGTAAAAGAGCTGGGCGGACGCCCGTTCCTGACAGACTGTAACACACTATACGTCGGCAGGAGAAAGGATGCGCTGGAGCATCTGAGCGCTGCTTATGAGAACGGATTCAATCTCCTTTCTACCGGATGCCATATCATTATCGGCGACGGACTGAAAGGAACCGACGACGTCAGCGTTCCGGTAGAGGGCGGTACGCTGGTAAAAGAGGCGAAGATCGGGAAAGCTGTTATGGACGCGGATGTGTTTATCAGTCTGACTCATTTTAAAGGGCACGAGATGACAGGGTTCGGCGGATGTTTTAAAAATATCGGAATGGGCTGCGGAAGCCGTGCCGGGAAGATGGAGCAGCACAACAGCGGCAAACCGTCGGTGGACGAGTCGCTCTGTGTGGGTTGCCGTGTCTGTTCCAAGAACTGTGCTCACGGCGCAATCTCATTTCCGGAGAAAAAAGCGGTGATCGACCATGATAAGTGCGTGGGGTGCGGACGGTGCCTTGGAG
>CALWAR010000057.1 GCA_944375765.1 uncultured Mediterraneibacter sp.
CGCGCAGGTTCCACCATTCGCCAAGCCCTGTACCGTCCGGAGCACAGCCGGCCGGCAGTTCTTCCGGCAGATAGACGGAAAGGACATACTCTATCACACCTGTCCGCGCATCCATCTTCATCATCGCAACGTCCAGATCTTTGTGCTTCAGTATAAATAAATCTGTCGTATCTTTTGTATGCTCGACGCTGACAGCAGACTGTGTCATAACGGTCACCTCCATGCATAGTTCATTTTAAAGATTATCATTTACTTTTATCTTCCAAATTTCAGGCGTACCGTCCGGCGATTATTTCTGTGTTGTTCTACAGTTCTGCACATCAGCAAGACGCGGAATCGTACTTTTTTTTGTCCACGTTTTTTCTGTCTGCTCTTTTAAAAATGTAATGAATCCGTCAATTTTTCCGGTTTTATCAAAAACAGTCAGCGCCATATAATACGTCGGCTTATCCTCTTCGTAAATGATTACCGGCGGGTGGCCATGAGTCATCAGGTAATAGTTTAAAAGCGTTCTTCCCACACGTCCATTTCCATCCGCAAACGGATGGACAGATTCAAAACTCAGATGGAAATATGCCGCCACAGTCAGAATATCTTCTCCGGAATATCCGTTGATCTGTTCGCACAGCTCCCGCATCTCATTTGGTACGTCTTCCGGACGGATACCAACATCATCCCCCACGACATAATCATGAATTTTGTATCTGCCCGGCCGCTCTCCTTTATCGTATCGTGTCTGATCGTAGCATCCATGCATCAGCCGTCTGTGTACTTCTTTGATCAGGTCTTCACTGATCGGCTCTCTCCTGATAATTTTGTCGAGCAGAAAGTTCTGGCAGTCTTTCTGGTTCTGAATCTCAAACAGAGTTCGCAGATCACCGCTGTAATTTTCAACGCGTCCATTCTCAAAAATTTCCCTCGTATCATGATAAGTTGTTTCCGGGTTTTCAATCTTATTTGAATTATATGCAAATAAGATCCGAAAATTTGATAACGCAATTTCGAGGTCTTTTGCGTCTTTTATCTTCCTGTTTTTCCATTCTGCCACAATAGATTCATATCCCATATTTTCCTCCTGAAATTTACTGTCCCTGTCCTGCATTATATCATATCGCATTTCTTTTATCCATCGTTTCACAAGAGCTCTGTGAGCGGCCTCTGGGGGCGGTCCGGTATTTTGATGAAAGAGGCGGAATCTGTCGGGTACAGACTGTAAACCGGGCAGCCGTCCCGGCAGAGGATACGGCCAGGGCCGGCAGCACCATGGAGGACACGACGAAAGGGAAACCGGGTGACCGGTTTCCCTTTCGTCTCTCAAACAGTTCTGTTATTTGTACAGGATCCTTTCCTGATCTGACTACTGAAGAAGATCTCCCTCCAGATCCTGCAGCATGATATCCAGAGCATTGATCCCGCCCTCTGCCGTGTACCACACTGCCGGGTGCTCGAGATATACGATGTTGCCGTTCTTATATGCGTCAGTCTCCATGACCAGTTCATTTTCCACGATTTCCTGTGCAAGCTGAGCTCCCTCTGCATTGATCGCCGCGTCGCGGTCCATGACGAAGATGTATTCCGGAGCTTTCTCGACTACGAATTCAAACGACGCCTCATTGCCGTGGGTAGACGTCTCGACGTCTGCATCCAGCCCTACATTTTCAAATCCGATCTCATTGCCGATCATAGAGCATCTTCCGTCATTTCCAAGTATGTTAAAGCCGCCGCTCGTGCACATTCCAACGATCGCCGTCTTCCCTTCCGCGAATGAAGCCAGTTCGCTGATCCGCTCGTCAAATCCTGCCATCAGACTGTCCACTTCCTCCTCTTTTCCGAAAATGGACGCGATTGTCGAGGCATTGTCGCGCACGCTCTCCACAACTCCTTTTTCCGTATCCGTCGCGAGATATACGACCGGAGCGATGGCGCTCAGATCATCATACACTGAGGCAAGTCTGCCTCCGATAAAGATCACATCCGGTTCGCATGCCATGACCGCTTCCAGATCCGCCTCTTTGATCGTCCCGAGTTTTTCTATCTCATCGTTTGTCACATACTCCTGGAGATAGTCCAGAGATGTATCCGCGCTTCCGACGACGCGTTCTCCCTCTCCCAGGCTGTCGATGATGTCAAGGCTCGCCATATCCAGGATGGCCACTCTCTCCGGTCTGTAAGGCACTTCAAGTTCCGTCTCTTCCCCGTTTGCATTAAGGCTTGTGACCGTCACTGTTTCAGGTTCGGAAGTATTGCTTCCGCTTTCTTCCGTATTACCTGTCTGCGCGCCTGCCGCTGCAGCGGTGTTGTCTGTTCCCTGTGAACCGCACGCCGCCAGTGATAACGCCATGGCTCCCGCCAGCATCAATGTAATAAGTCTCTTTTTCATAATTCTCTATTCTCTCTTTCTAATAATATATTGACAGGGGTTTCCCCTGTATCATCTGAATCTCAAAATCCACTTTATAGATCTCCGAGAGATTCTCTTTCGTCATTACTTCTTCTACTGTTCCGAACTTTGCGATCCTGCCGTCCGCAAACGCGCAGATATAGTCCGAATAAAATGCCGCATAATTGATCTCGTGCAGCACAAGTACGACCGTCTTTCCCAGTTCATCACACAGTCTGCGCACGATCTTCATCATATTTGTGGCATGATAGATGTCCAGATTGTTGGTCGGTTCGTCCAGGAGCACATAATCCGTGTCCTGTGCGATGACCATGGCGATCAGCGCTCTCTGCCGCTGTCCGCCCGAAAGCTCGTCGATGTACCTGTCCCTGAATTCTTCCAGTTCCATATATCCGATCGCTCTGTCAATGATCTGCCTGTCTTCCTCTGTGATCCGGCTTCCCGAATACGGGAACCTCCCGAAAGCGACCAGTTCCTGTACTGTCAGCTTCATCTGGATCTGATTGGTCTGGGTAAGGATAGCGAGCTTCTTTGACAGTTCTTTGCTCTTCCATTTCCCGATATCTTTTCCCTTAAAATCGACCAGCCCTTCGTCCCTTGCGATCAGTCTTGAGATGATTCCCATGACTGTAGACTTCCCGGCTCCATTCGGCCCGATCAGAGAGAGCACCTTCCCTTTCGGTATCTCAAATGACACGGAATCCACCACCGGCTTCCCGTCGTATTTCTTTGTAAGTTCTTTGATTATCACGAGTCATACCCTCCGTCTTGTCAGCAGCAGATAAAGGAAATAAATCCCTCCGCCCACTGTTATAAACACGCTCACCGGTATGGTATATGTAAATACATGTTCTACGATGAGCTGTCCGAACACCAGCACGATAACGCCGAACAGGGAACTTCCGAGTATGAGCTGTCCGTGCCGGAATGTCTGCAGGAGCTGCCGCGCCAGATTCGCGATGATCAGTCCCAGAAATGAGATAGGCCCGACCATTGCCGTCGCCACTGCGATGCAGATCGTCACTCCCAGAAGAAGTCTCCGGATCGTCCTGTCGTAATCCACACCAAGGTTGATCGCCTGCTGCCTGCCAAGCGTGATGACATTGAGCAGTGCAAGATCCTTTCTCAGCACAAAGACCAGCAGACCAAGGACGATCAGTGAGAATATGATGATCTCGGAATTCACATTGCTGAAGCTCGCCACCAGCGTGCTCAGAAGATTGTCATACTCATTGGGATCCATCACTCTCGTGAGGGTGGACTGGACGCTTGAGAAAAACGACGTCAGCACCGTTCCGATGAGCAGGACATACAGCACGTTGTAGTTGGTCTTTTTAAAGAGCCACCCGTAGATCAAAGTGGCCGTGATCCCCATGATAACCAGATCTACCGCAAAAGACACATTCGCATTGTTAGCCAGCACACTCGTAGAGCCTGCAAAGAACACCACCCCCGTATGGATCAGTGTATAGAGCGAGTTCATCCCCAGGAGGCACGGCGTAACGATCGTATTGTTGATCACGGACTGAAATACAAGCGACGCTCCGCCGATAGCAAACGCCGTGATCACCATGACGATCAGCTTCGGAGTCCGTATGTGCAGCGCATACGCGAACAGCCTTTCGTTGCCAAAATTCACATCCAGGAGCATATATGCCGCGGATGCTGCCGCCGCCAGCACGATCATGACGATAAGCTTACGGATATTTGCATAATATACTTTTGTCTTCATTTTCCGTCACCCCCGTCCAGACCGGATAAGGAGCCGGCACATCCCGTAGTCCCCGCGGCCGCCGCACCCCTTATCTCCACAGCCTTGCGCCCGTGTTTCAGCCGGTACAGCAGCAGGCCGATAAAGAGGAGACTGCCAAGGATCCCGATGATCAGTTCGATGGGGAGCTCATAAGGCCAGATAACGACCCGTCCGATCATGTCGCACACGAGGACGAAAATCGCTCCGAACAGAGCATTGTCCGCCAGTGTCCCACGTATCTTGTCCCCCTTGAACATTGCCACAATGTTTGGCACGATCAGCCCGATGTAGGAGATCGCTCCCACCACCACGACCACCGACGCCGTGATCATCGCCGCGATCGTAAGGCCCATAAAGAGCACCAGGTTATAGGGCACGCCCAGATTTTTTGAAAAATCCTTTCCCATGCCGACGATGTTGAAGTGATTTGCAAATGCAAACGCCAGGATGACCAGAGGCACGACAAGATACACGATCTCATATCTTCCCCTGAGCACCAGTGAGAAATGCCCCACCAGCCATGAGGACAGCGCCTGTGTCATCTCATACTTGTACGCAAGATAATTTGTAATCCCGCCGATCACGTTGCCGAACATGATGCCGACCAGAGGTACCATGACCACATCCTTGAACTGGATCCGCTGGATAAACCACACGAAAATCCATGTCCCGAGGATCGCCGCCGCGAAAGCAAACACCGCTCTTCCCCAGAGCGTGGAATCCGGCATGAACAGAAGCGCCACCAGGATCCCGAACTGAGCCGATGATATAGTGGCTCCCGTCGTTGGCGAGACGAATTTATTCATACACAGTTGCTGCATGATCAGGCCGGCAGTACTCATACCGATCCCTGTGCACAGGATTGCGAGCAGTCTGGGCAAACGTGAGATCAGAAAAATCTCCCACTGTTTCAGATCGCCTTTGGCCAGCAGCGACAGATCCATGTCGATGACGCCGACAAACAGCGATGCAAATGCCAGAACGACCAGAACAACCGCCAGAATAACTGTAATTTTCTTCCCTTTGATACTATAATCCTCCTTTCCTGCTGTTTCGTTCAGCGATTAGGATTATACCATGGATTAGTTTGAACTAACTAATATCGTTTTGGAATAGATCTGCTGGCCGTTTCTGTTATAACGCTTTATACTTTTTCTATAAATTTCTGCGCAGTTTTTCTATAAATTCCCCGCACGGACTGCTGATTTTATGATTGTACCGCGATACATATCCCACTGTGAGAAATGGCTCACAGTCGCTGATCGTCAGTGTTTTTATGCCGTATTCTTTATATCTGTCCGTAAGGAAAGTGACGCCCATGCTGCAGATGTCCGTATTCGCAAGAGCATTGATAAGCACATATTCACTGTTTGTACATATCACATTGTTCAGACTCTCCCGGCTCACGATCCCCAGGCTCACTTTTTCCAGATGATGTTCCATAGAAAAGTAATCCCTCACTCCACTGATAAATTTCAGATCCGACAGTTCGGAAAAGCTGATGCTGCTCCTCTCATACAGCGGATTGTTCTTTCCCACATGTATGCACAGTTCCTTTGTATCAAGAGGACAGAACTCCAGATCCTTATGCGTAAGGATGTGCTGAAAAGGCGTGAGCTGATCCCTGGCAATATATACGACTCCGATCTCCGAGATCCCTCTTTTTACATTCTCCGTGATCTCCTCCGCCGTTCCCTGCAGATGTTCGATATTGTATTTCCCGTCTGTCTCTTTATAGAATTCGATGAGAAACCTCGCCAGCAGATTGCCGGGAAATGTTGAAACCGCCAGTTTCGGACCTGGGTTTTCAGATATGGTGCTGCTGATCAGAAGAGCGTTTTTCAGGATATTCTGCGCATACTCCTTTATCGTTTCGCCAAAAGGAGTAAGCTGTATCCCTTTGCTGTTCCTCTCGAATAGTCCTCTCCCCAGTTCTTTTTCAAGACCTGAGATCACCTTGCTCACATTTGGCTGAGATGTATAGAGACACTCCGCCGCTTTATTGAAGCTGCCTTTTTCACTGGCCGCCACAAAATATTCCAGTTGTTTTATATCCATTTTTCCTCCTGTCTTTCATCCCTTGCCTTAGAGTTTGTTATGGCTAACTATATAGCAAAATAACGCTATGCGTCAAGACTTTTTTCATCGCGGGCAAACCAAAAAGCCGGCACGCCCGATAAGGCAGTGTGCCGGCTTGCTATCAGTCCGAAATCGGAGATTATCCCTCGATCGCAATGGTCTTCTTCATCTCAACTGCTTTCGCATCTTTTTTCGGGATGCTCAGCCTCAGGATACCGTTCTCAAATTTAGCTTTGATATCCTCCTGAGTCACATTTTCGCCCACATAGAAACTTCTCTGCATCGTTCCTGCATAGCGCTCTCTGCGGATGTATTTGCCTTTCTTATCCTGCTCGTCGTTGTTCGCGCTCTTTGTCGCAGAAATCGTCAGATAGCCGTTCTCAAGCTCTGCCTTGATCTCATCTTTCTTAAAGCCGGGCAGATCGACATCCAGTTCATATCCCGCGTCGTGCTCGCGGATATCTGTCTTCATCATCGTTTTATTTGTCTTATTGTTCGATCTTCCCCAGAAATCTCTGTCAAACGGGAAATCCATCCAGTTATCATCAAATAAATTTTCTCCAAAAATACTCGGCATCAACATAAGTCATATCTCCTTTCAAATCAGGACGTCCAAACATCTCTGTTTCTCTGTCCTGTTCTTTTTGTTCTAGTTGTACTATAGCACTTGTTGTTAGCACTGTCAATAGGTGAGTGCTAATTCTTTTGTGAAAAAATTGTGAAGTCCCGATTATCCAAACCACAGATACTTTTGCTGCATGAACAACTCATTGCAGAAACCGGACGTTCCTCTGGCCTGCGCGATGAAAGGATGCCGGACTCTGCACTGAATGCCCCTTTCCAGACCTTTGGCGGGCAAGATGCATATCCATCACTCCAGCAAAAGGAAGCTAAATTTCCATCTCCGAACCGATTTATAAAATCAGAAAATCTCAAATCCGTAACATACATTTTCCCCAAAAAAGAAAGTATTTATTTATCACATTGATAAAAATGCTTGCATTTGCTCATTTTGAATTTCTTGAGCCTTTGAGGTTTTCCAAAACCTTTTTTGAAATCGAGACTGAAGCTCCATTACTTTCAAGTTAGAAAATACTTATATGAAGTTGTTTTTATGACTTGCAAAATGAATGAGCTGTATCAAAAACACTTTGTAATCCATCAGGTATAGCGCCGGTAAAAATGTACTGTAAATAACTAAAACTTCCCACACCAATACGGTGTGTTGAACCTTGAAAATTCAATATTTCAGCCAATAAAAAAGGCATAAACCTGTCCCGTTTGGTATAATGGAAT
>CALWAR010000058.1 GCA_944375765.1 uncultured Mediterraneibacter sp.
CTCCTTTGTATAGATGGTTTTTCGTCAATTCCATTATACCAAACGGGACAGGTTTATGCCTTTTTTATTGGCTGAAATATTGAATTTTCAAGGTTCAACACACCGTATTGGTGTGGGAAGTTTTAGTTTGTAATTCAATATGAGCTAGAGATTGATTTGGGTACATTTCATGATGAAGAATATAAAAGAAAAATAATTGCTGAAACGCTTACTGTAAATGGAGAAATTGTTTTTCAACGTATAGATAATATAAAGTTTGGCAATATGAAAGTGATCAAGGATTATCTTTCCGATATAACAGAAAAAATGTAGGAAGTATAAGTGAAATTGCGGAAAACAGTTTGAGCAAGGATGAATTATTCTTAACAAATGGGTTTAAGCTCATTTTCTCGCAGAGATTTGTAAAATTGATTGTAGACTGGTTCACAAACAAGTTTATGGTCATCTATCGTGCAGACTCTATGCAGCTAATTAAAAGATTTGCTGATCCAAAGAAAAAAGCAATTTATGTGGAAAAGACGACGGATAAAGCAGCAAAATTATTTGGAATTAATTCTAATGCGTTGGGTTACGTAGTAAAAGAGGACGAACCGGATGCAAAGCTCTATTCTATAGTTAAAAATATGAAAAATAAAAAAAGTGCTGGCATAGCAGCGGAAATATTTGAGTCTTATGGAACAATACGTTTTATTAATATGTTTCCGTTGGTGATTAAAGCAATGCAGACGGGAGGAACTTTAGTAGTGGATGAATTTGACGCATCCATTCATCCTATGGCATTGATGAGTATTATTAATGTATTCCACAATGACGATATTAATATCCAACACGCACAGCTAATTTTTAATACGCACAACCCTATTTTTTTAAACTCTAATCTCTTCAGGCGAGACGAAATTAAATTCGTAGAGCGTGATGATGACAGCCATGAAAGTGTTTTGTATGCACTATCTGATTTTGGAACATCTGGTGATAAAGGAGTACGCATGCATGAAGACTACATGGGAAAATATTTTATCAATCAATATGGAGCAATTAAGGATATTGATTTTACTCCTATCTTTGAGGAACTTTTAGATCAAGAGAGAAAGGTGTAGTTATGATAAAGAAAAAATCAACCCAAAAGTATTACTTCAGCGTGGAAGGGGAAACGGAACAGTGGTATTTAAAATGGCTACAAGATTTGATTAACAGTACAGAAGCATCGTCGTATAAAGTCTCAATTGATTGTTCGCCTAAAAAGCCTATAAAGCGTGCAAAGTCAATAACCGTTACAAGAAAAATAGATATTTACCATTTTTTTGATTATGAAAGTGATGAACAAATTCATGTCCAAAGATTTCTAAATACAATGGATGATATGAAAAGGGCAGAAGAGTTGGGAAAGCAGATCAAGTATAAATCTGGCTACAGTAATTTCACTTTTGATCTGTGGATAATTTTGCATATGACAGATTGCTATTCTTCTTATGTAGATAGAAGTAAGTATATTACACTGATAAATCGCGTGTTTAAAGAAAATTTTCAAAGTATGGCTGAATATAAGGAAGAGAATAATTTTAAACGCTGTCTGAAAAAAATGGATCTTTCAAGCGTAATTGATGCGATAAACAGAGCAAGAAAAATCATGAAGAGAAATAGAGAAAATGGATATACATTTCATAAATACAAAGGATATCGATATTATAAAGAAAACCCGTCTTTAGCTTCATGGCAGGCAATTGAAAAAAATTTATTGGATTGCAAGTTTATAAAAAAACAGCCGATATGAGTTTTGCTGGAAAATGAGCGTGATCCTGCTGAGTGGACGATACAAAAAATGTGATAAATTCTTCTTAGTTTATCAAAGGGGGATTTATCATAATACAAAAGGAACAGAATAAATGACATAGAAAATAGCGAAGAAAACGCGTATTTTACATAGCCGATTGGTTCAATCAAGAATCAGTCGGCTATTTTCATGTTCTGATAGATGCAAACTATCAAATCCGGGGCAGGAAAGGAGATGAATTTTATGCCATATATCCCGCCGGACACTCTCGCAAAGATCAAGCAGATCGACCCCTACACTTATCTGAAAACTTACACCCCATCTGAATTAGTCCGTATCTCCGGGAACGTGTATCGTATGAGATCACACGAAAGACTGAAGATCTCCAATGGGAAATGGATGTGGTGGAGCAGAGGGATCGGGGGCAGAAGTGCGTTAGATTACTTGATCAAAGTCGAGGGATATTCTTTTCTGGAGGCGGCAGAGCTTATCATGTCTCAGGCGTCCTTACAGCCGCCTCAGACTGTAGACAAAGTTAGTACTGGAGCCTGGCTCCAGCACCATTCTTTTTGCCAAAATACAAATTCCCATATTTTTTATATAGGAAATTCCGGGAGTTCCAGGAACTCCATTTTGTGATTACATTAGTAAAAAGCTCTGGTTTTTTGGTTACACACTGGTAACACTTTGGGACACCAGTGTTTTGACACGGTGACGATATGGTTCCGCTTGTAAAAATGAAACTGCTTATATATAATGAGGGCAAAGCGCTGATTGTTTGGTAAAAGCAATCCTGAAAAATTTTAGCAGGAGACGGTGGGCTATGGTTACGATAAAGGATATTGCAAAATATGCCGGAGTATCTCACGGAACAGTTTCAAACGTGCTGAATCATAAGGGGAATGTAAGTACGGAAAAGATTCTTCTTGTAGAACAGGCGGCAAAGGAGCTGGGATATCAGAGGAATTCTCAGGCAAGCAGGCTGAGAAGCGGAAAGTCAGAGAATGTCTGTATCATTGTTCCCGAAATTGATGCGAAAATGTATGGCAAACTATATGCCGGGATTGAAAAAACACTCCATGAAAAGAATTATACCATTGAAATCCTTTGCAGCGAGGGGATGCCGGATATGGAGAGCCGGCTTCTGAAAAAAGCCCTTTCCATGCAGCCGACGGCAATCGTACTGGTTAGTTCCATGTTCAAAAATGAAGAAAATGTTCCGGACGGGACAATGATCGTCATGGTAGACCGCCGGGTTAAAGGGTTTCCGGAGGATTCGGTATTTGTATCATTTGATTATGAACAGGCCGGAAAGAAGATAGCAGAGAAATGCGTGCGGGATGGAAATAAGAGTGTTGCACTGCTGTGTGAGAACAGGCGATACACAAATAACAGGAACTTTATTAAGGGCGTATCGGAAATCTTGGAAAATGAAGGAGTCTACCTGGAAGTGATGGAAGCTACGACTCCAATGAAATTTAATCGTGCATTTGACGTACTGTATGCGTCGGATCCGTTTGATGCTGTCATAACGATGTCGCGAGAAGACGTGGAAAATATAAAGACGGCGCATAATTTTAATTTCCGGGCAGAACTTCCGGAACTGTATTCTGTGGTAAGCCGGGACTTTGGATTTGAAAACGGCAATATGTACGAAATGGATTATAAACTGATGGGAAAGCATATTGCTGAGATTATATTAAAAAAAGACGCGGGAATGTCCGGGGAACTTACGGGGGCTGATGAGAAAGTACCTCAAGAGCTGATCGAAAAAGGCTGCTTTCCTCAGCAGAGAACTTATCGGTCAAAGACAAGAGAGACGCTTAAGTTCCTGACTGTAAAGAATTCTACCAGTGAAGCAATCAAACGTCTGCTTCCACTGTTCAGGGAACAGACCGGAATTGATGTGAATGTAGTAGAATCTCCGTATGATGAACTGCGAAAGACAGTCGGGAAGATGGGAGCGGCGAGCGCTTTTGACCTGGTCCGTATCGACATGGCGTGGATGCTTGGTGAGGGAGAGCAGATATTTAGAGAAATAGACTTGAATAATGGTACGATACGGAGGATCTGTTCGTCGATATTTTGCGGGATACCTGAGGAATATTACTCGGTAAACGGGATTGCATACGCTCTTCCTCTTGACGCCTGCGTGCAAATGCTTTTCTGTCGCAAAGACTTGTTTGAAGACGAACTGATCAAGAGAGAGTATTATGAAAGCAGAAGGAAAAAACTTTCCGTACCTGTGAGTTTTGAGGAGTATAATGAGATCGCCGGTTTCTTTACGCGGCGGTGTAATCGGAAATCGCCCGTCAACTACGGGACAGCTCTTACGTATGGGCGTTCTTACACGGCGGCCTGCGATCTCCTGCCCAGATTTTACGCGAAAGGCGGACAAATGCCTGATGAGTCCGGAAAAGTGAAAGTCAATACCTGTGAGATGAAAGAGGCTTTTGCGGGTTATCTTAGATCGATCAGATATGCTACAAAGGGACCCCATTTCTGGTGGCGGGAGTCTGCCAATGAGTTTTCAGAGGGGGGCGTGGCAATGAATATCCTGTTTTCCAGCTACGCGTCCGATATGGTGCATAATATAAGTTCTAAAGTGACCGGGAAGATTATTTACGCCGAGGTTCCGGGAGGAAAGCCTCTCCTGGGAGGAGGAAGTATCGGTATTACAAAGAGTACCGCAAAAGAGGGGATATGTCTGAAATTTCTTGAGTGGCTTTATTCAGACGAGGTGGCGGATATGGTAACGTATCTGGGGGGCTTTATCTGTAACAGGAATATCGTGAATAATGCTGAAATCCTCGAATTGTATCCGTGGATTCAGGATATCGAGCAGATGTTCAGAAAGGGAAAAAGAGGCAGGAAAGAGAAAAATGAGCGCTTTGACGAGTTCGCATTTGAGGATGTTCTTGGTTCAGCTTTGATCTCGACTGTTTCCGGCATCGCCGATATAGACGAGGCTCTGAGGGATGCCCAGAAGATCTGTGACCGGATGTTTAATTAATAAAAAATATAAAACCCGGCAGTGGGAAAAGGCAGAACAAAAAGTCTGTCGACGCCCGCCGCCGGGTTTTTTGATCGCCTTGACAGCTTTACAATGGTTTTACATAAAGCAGTTAATGATCTTTACAAATAGATGTTACGATATTGAATGAAACGTACTAATAATAATTTGACCATACGTACGAGATAAACGCTGGAGAATATAGTTATTTTGTACAAAAAATATAATAAAAATATAGAATAATTGACAAAAATATGTGTTTTTGGATTGTTTTAAGGCTACATTAATTGACACGTACCAAAAATAATTGTATGATAAGAAAAACCAGGAGAGAACGTTATCCTGGGAAAGGAGGATAAGGAATGTATACAGACAATAAGCCGATCGCAGATGCGGTAGCCCGAAAAAAGGTTCTGGTGGCGGCCCATCGGGGAACGTGCGGAGGGAATATCATCTGGAACACTACTCTTTCCTATCGTAATGCGCTGCTGCATGGCGCGGATATGATTGAGATCGATGTTTCCATGACACGGGACGACGTTTTTTTTGCATTCCACAACACAGAAGAAGAAGCGGAATTCGGAAAGAAGTGTGATATTCGTGAAATGTCATCAGACGAGGTGGAGGAGATCAATGTTCTAAATGCGATACGGAACACATCCGGTCAGAGGGTTGAAAGACTTGAGTCCGTACTTCCAATGTTCAAAGGAAAGTGCCTGATCAATATCGATCGATCCTGGTTTTACTGGGAGAAGATGATAGACTTTCTGAAATCAATGAATATGGACGATCAGATATTGTTAAAGTCAGGGGTGGAGGATGATTATTTAGAGAAGCTCGCCGCAAGCGGTTCAGGACTGATGTATATGCCGATCGTGCGTACGATGGATGAGTGGGAAAGGGTAAAAGCATACGACGTCAATGTATGTGCCGCTGAACTGATCTTTGATTCTCTTGAAAGTCCTCTGACAGACACCTGTTTTCTGCAATCTCTGAGAAAACAGGGGATCGCCCCATGGGTGAACGCCATCACGCTGAACGACAGGGATATTCTTTCCGGAGGTCTGGACGATAATCATGCGATCGCCGACGGCTTCGATGAAAACTGGGGAAAACTGGTGGATATGGGATTCCAGATCATTCAGACGGACTGGCCCGCTCTCTTAAGAAACTATATTGACGGAAAATATCATTTTTAAACAAAGGAGGAATCATCTTATGAAAACAAGAAAATCAGTGGCGATTGGTCTTTGCGCTGCGGCTATATTATCCCTGTCTGCATGCGGAAGCGGCAGCAGCGGCGGCGACAGCGGTTCCGACAACAGTGGGAATGGTCAGCTTATCGTATATACAAACAGCGGATCTGACGGGAGAGACGCATGGCTGGAAGAACGTGCGGCGGAGGATGGATTTGATATCAGGGTTGTTCAGATCGCTGCCGGAGATCTCGCAAACCGTATTGTATCTGAGAAGAATAATGTCCAGGCCGATCTTGTGTTCGGACTGAACAATGTAGAGTATGAAAAACTGAAAGCAGAAGATACCATGGAAAAGTGGGAACCGGAGTGGAAAGATGAGGTAGACTTGTCACTGGGAGATCCGGACGGATATTATTACCCGATCGTGATCCAGCCTCTTGTAAACATTATGAATAAAGATCTGGAAAATCCGCCTCAGGATTATACGGATCTTCTGAGCGATGAGTGGACAGATAAATATACGATTCTCGGCTTTGGGGGAGGGACAGGGAAGACAATGCTGGCAGGTTTTCTTGTTCGTTACACTGATCCGGATGGAGAACTTGGTATTTCCGACGAGGGCTGGGAAACGATCAGACAGTGGATCGAGAACGGGCATATGGAAACAGAGGGAGAAGACTATGTCGGCGCAGTTATTGACGGTACCCGCCCGATCTGCGAGATGTGGGGGAGCGGAGTCCTTCAGAATGAAAATGAAAGAAACACAAAGTTTCAGATCATGTCTCCGGAAGTGGGAGTACCGTATGTGACAGAACAGGTCGCAATCCTGAAAGGCCGGAACAACACGGAAAAGGCAATTGAGTTTGCAAACTGGTTCGGCTCTGCTGAGGTACAGACAGACTGGATGAATGAATTCGGAACAGTTCCGTGTAATGAAAGCGCATTTGAACAGGCGCCCAATGAGGTTAAGGAGTTTGTGGGAAGCGTACATCAACAGGAGATCGATTGGGCATTTGTTGCCGAGAATCTGGACGCATGGGTGGAAAAGGTAGAACTTGAATTCGTTCAGTAAAGCAGGAAAGGGGTTGTTCTCATGATACAATTTAAGAATGTTCAAATTAAATATGGGGACTTTACCGCATTTGATAATCTGAACCTTACTGTGGGGGACGGGGAATTCTTTACATTCCTCGGTCCCTCGGGGTGCGGGAAGACAACGGCGCTCCGCGCTCTGGTAGGATTTCTGACTCCTACGGCAGGCGAGATCACATTGGATGGAAAAGATCTGATACAGGTTCCGGTAGAAAAGAGGGGGATCGGAATGGTATTTCAGAGTTATGCGCTCTTTCCTACTATGACGGTATACGAAAATCTGGCTTTCGGCCTGAAAGTTAAAAAAATGGCTTCATCGGAGATCGACAAAAGGGTAAGAGAAGCGGCAGAGACGGTAGCTATCAGGGATGAGCAGCTTGTGAGAAATGTTTCCGAACTTTCAGGAGGACAGCAGCAAAGAGTAGCTCTTGCAAGGGCGATCGTCCTGGAACCGAAGATCCTGTGTCTGGACGAGCCCTTGTCCAATCTGGACGCCAAGCTGAGAGTCAGTCTGCGGGGGGAACTTAAGAGGCTGCAGAAAAATCTGGGGATCACAACACTTTATGTAACACATGATCAGGAGGAGGCTCTGACGCTTTCTGATAAAGTAGCCGTATTTAACAACGGAACGGTTGAGCAGGTGGGGACGCCGCAGGAAATCTATGATCACTCAAAGACTGAGTTTGTATGTGATTTTATTGGTGATATTAATAAACTTGGAGTAAAAGCGATATCACAGCTCAATAAAGTGGGGGCGTCTTTGGATGTAAAACGCCATGCGTATATACGTCTGGAGAGGATCCATTTTGAGCCCGGACCAGGATATCTGAAGCTGTCGGGGAAAGTGATCAATTTTGATTATAATGGCATTACGACAAAATACCATGTTGATACATACGGAGAGGTTGTCAGGGTGATTCAGGTAAACGACGGCCGGCCGATCTATAAGAATGGAGAAAAGATAGATATGTATCTGGATCCGGACGACATTATGCAATACTAGGGGGTGCTCAATATGCTGGCAAAAAAGAGAGTCTCCATACCGGAGCTGATACTTAAAATTGCTGTTGCATGGGCGTTGATCGCGTTCGTAGTATATCCCGTGATCAGCCTTTTATTCCAGACTTTCTGGCATAACGGAACCTTTTCCGCCGGAGTGTTCGGTAAAGTGTTCTCGTCCGCGAGAGCGGTACAGAGTCTTAAAAACAGCTTTATTCTTGCTTTTACACTGGTTGTCACCGTGAATATAGTCGGTACGTTGTGCGTGCTCTTTACCGAGTACTGGGATATCAGGGGGGCAAAGATCCTCAGGCTGTCTTATATGACCTCTCTGATCTACAGCGGCGTCGTACTGGTGGCAGGCTATAAATATGTGTATGGTGAGACCGGTTTTCTAACACAATTTCTCTCTCACTTTTTTCCCGGTATGGATCCCGGCTGGTTTGTGGGATATGGAGCGGTTGTGTTTGTCATGACTTTTTCCTGTACACAGAACCATATGATGTTTCTGAAAAATGCTATCCACAGTCTGGACTACCATACTGTAGAGGCGGCAAAAAATATGGGCGCCAGCGGAGCGGCTATATTTTTCCGAATTGTCCTGCCGGTACTGAAACCTACGTTTTTTGCGATTACCATACTTACGTTCCTTACAGGGCTGGGCGCCATGTCCGCCCCGCTGATTGTCGGCGGTGAGGATTTTCAGACGATCAACCCGATGATCATTACTTTCTCGAGGTCGACATACTCAAGAGAAGTGGCAGCTTTTCTGGCGGTTATTTTGGGAGCGGCAACCATTATACTGCTGTCTGTATTCAGCCGGGTGGAAAAAAGGGGGAACTATGTTTCCGTATCTAAAACAAAAGCAAAACTGACAAAGCAGAAAATTAACAACCCGGCGCTGAATGTGATCGCACACATCGCGGCATGGCTTATGTTTCTGATCTATATGCTGCCGATCGTGCTGATTGTGATCTACTCGTTCTGCGATTATAATACGATTATGACGGGAGAGATTACATCAGGTTCCTTTACATTGGAAAATTATCAGAAGCTGTTTACGTCGATCAAGGCAGTCCAGCCGTATCTGGTCAGTATAGCGTACTCTCTTGGCGCGGCGCTTCTGGCGGCATTGATCTCTATTATCTGTGTGCGGTTTGTCCGGAAGTCGAAAAACAAGCTGAACACACTATTTGAATATGGAGCGCTGATCCCGTGGCTGCTTCCAAGTACTTTGATTGCTCTGGGCCTGACAATGGCTTATGGGGACAGGAATCCGCTGATTTTCAACAAGGTGCTTGTGGGTACGACAGTGATCCTGCTGACAGGTTACATAATCATCAAACTGCCGTTCTCCTATCGGATGATCCGGGCGGCTTTCTTTGCGGTCGACGATGATCTGGAAGATGCGGCAAAGTGTATGGGGGCAGGGACGTTTTATACGATGCGGAAAGTGATCGTGCCCGTAATCCTGCCGGCAGTGATGTCTGTGGTTATCCTCAATTTTAACGGGCTTCTGTCGGATTACGATCTGACTACATTTTTATATCACCCTCTGTACCAGCCGCTGGGTATCGTGATCAAAGCGGCGTCTGATGAGAATGCAAGCATTGACGCAAAGTGTATGAGTTTTGTCTACACTGTAGTCTTAATGATTCTTTCCTCTATCGCTTTGTATTTTGGTCAGGGGAACGGAATGCAGGCGATCCGCAGATGGAAACAGAGGAGGCTTGAGAAAAAGGTGTACAGAAAACAGGCCGGGAACGACGGCTAACCGGAACTGTAATAAAATACGATCATTACTGGAGCGCAGTGTTTTGTAAAATACTGCGTTCTTCTTATAAGGAGGATCAGGATGGAACATGTGGAATATATTATAAATCTGGCTTCAGGAATCAATCTGTTCTCTATCGTGCTCAGGATCTCGATCTCTGTCATGTGTGCCGGGATTCTGGGAATAGAGAGGGCAAAAGCCAATCAGTCCGCCGGAATGAGGACCTATATTCTGGTCAGCCTGGGAGCAACACTGGTAATGCTTACCGGACAGTATATGCTGGATAAATTTTCTACCGGAGACCCGGCAAGACTGGGGGCCCAGGTGATCAGCGGCATTGGTTTCCTGGGGGCGGGAAGTATTATCGTGGAGGGAAAGACGAAGATAAAAGGGCTTACTACGGCAGCAGGATTATGGGCGTCTGCATGTATAGGACTGGCCGTCGGGACTGGATTTTACTCAGGCGGAATTATTGCGACGATCGTGGTTTATCTGGTCATTTCCAAGTTCAAGACTTTCTCCGATCACTTGACGCATAACGATGTGATTTTAAGGATATACGTAGAATTTGAAGAGATGAGTGAACTGAAAGCTTTATTTGCCACGATAGAGAGTTTCGGACTCCAGATCCTGGACACACTCTTGAATAATCCGAAAAATTCCGGCTGCTACAATGCTGTCCTTTCTGTAAAAAATCCCGAGGATAAGACGCATGATCAGATACTGGAGTATCTGAAAAAACTACAGGGGATTAAAAAAGTCAGGATGATCTATTGATACGAAATATACCGTCTTGTTTCACGCACCCAGACGCCCGGCACATGGAGCTTTCAAACGGCTGCCTTTTAAGAACCCTTTTAAGGGCCAGAATTCTACAGTGGCATTATCACGAAAATAGTGGTATAATAAATCGTTAGCATTGAAAAGAGAAACAGAACTCTTTTCGTGATAAGCGTTGTGCGCGCCTGAAAACAGGTGCGGATGAGGTGTGTTGATATGAAAAAGAAGAACAGAATGCGTTTAAAAGGGCAGCTCAGGATGTATATGAGCTGGCCCCTGATCATGACGGTACTGCTGGCTGCGGTGGATATCTGGGTATTTGTGATCGATAAAAGGGCCGGTTTTATCATGTCGGTGTTTATCCTGATCTATCTGGCGATCGCGAGCGGCCTGTATTTCTACAACCGGTCGCTGATCCTTGCTGATCTGATCCAGTTTTCGGCGCAGTATAAAGGGATCGAGAACACATTGCTGAAAGAACTTGCAGTTCCGTATGCGATCACTCTTGAGGACGGGCGTATCCTATGGGCCAATGATGCTTTTAGCGCCCTGGCCGAAGGACAGCGAAAAGAAAAGTATCTGAACCGTCTGATACCGGAACTCTACCCCGGCATGTACCCGAAAGATGATATGGAACATGTTGAGATGGAGGTGTCTTACCGCGACCGGGACTACCAGGTGGAACTGCGGCGCGTGTCACTCCAGGGATTCAGCCAGAAAGAAGAACGGCTGCAGATACCCGAGGAGGAAGAATTCTTTGTGGCAGTATCCATGAAGGATGTGACGGAACTAAACGCGTACATCTGGGAAAACGAAAATCAGCGCATGATCGCGGGGCTGATCTATATTGACAACTATGACGAAGTGATGGAGAGTGTCGAGGAAGTGCGCCAGTCGCTTCTTGTCGCTCTGATCGACAGAAAGATCAACAAATACATCGGCGACGTGGACGGCATCGTAAAGAAGATGGAGAAAGACAAGTATTTTATTGTACTCCGTAAAGCCAGCTACAGAGAGATCGCCGAAGACAAATTCTCTATTCTGGAAGAGGTAAAGCAGGTCAATATCGGAAACGCCCGCTCGGCGACGCTGAGCATCGGGCTGGGGCTTAATACCGCCACTTACGCGCTGAGCTATCAGTACGCGCGCGTCGCCATCGACCTGGCTCTCGCAAGAGGAGGGGACCAGGCGGTCATCAAAGACTGCAATGGTATCTCCTACTTTGGCGGGAAAAAAGAGCAGACGGCCAAGAACACGCGTGTAAAGGCGCGTGTAAAGGCGGAGGCGCTCCGCGAGTTTATCGTGACAAAAGATCAGGTTATCGTCATGGGACATAAGATCGCAGATCCGGATTCGTTCGGCGCATGCATGGGGATTTACCGTGCGGCTGTAAGCCTGGAGAAAAAAGCTCATATCGTCATAAACACAGTCACAGAATCTGTTCAGCCGCTCTATGACGAGATCGCCGAAAGTCCGGCTTACGAGGACGATATCTTCCTGACGTCGGATCAGGCACTGGACTACGTGACAGACAATACAATGGTGATCGTCGTCGATACGAATAAGCCTCAGATGACAGAGTGCCCGGAACTGCTGCGCAGATCCCGCATGATCGCTGTTCTGGACCACCACAGGCAGGGAAGCAATATCATAGAGAACGCAGTGCTCTCATACGTGGAGCCCTATTCATCCTCGACCTGCGAGATGGTCGCGGAAGTGCTCCAGTATATTGCGGATGACATCAGGATCCCGGCAGTTGAGGCAGAGTGCCTGTATGCAGGCATCATGATCGATACGAGAAACTTTATGAACAGGACAGGCGTTCGTACATTTGAAGCGGCGGCATTCCTGAGAAGATGCGGCGCAGACATCACCCGCGTGCGCAAGATGTTCCGGGACGACATGAAATCGTACAGAGCGAAAGCAGAGGCAATGCGCATGGCGGAAGTGTACCGGAAAGAATATGCCATCGCTCAGTGCCCGGGCGATATAGAGAGCCCGACCGTCCTCGCTGCACAGGCAGCCAACGAGCTATTGGACATCAGCGGGATCAAGGCATCTTTCGTGCTGACAGAGTACGAAGGAAAGATCTATCTGAGCGCCCGCTCGATCGACGAGGTGAACGTACAGATCATAGCAGAGAAGCTTGGCGGAGGCGGGCATATCAATTCAGCGGGCGCACAGTTTGAACATATGGACATGGAAGAGGTCGTCAGCGCTCTGAAAGAGACGATCGACCACATGATCGAGGAAGGAGATATATAAAGATGAAAGTAATATTGCTGCAGGATGTAAAATCTCTCGGGAAAAAGGGAGAGATCGTAAATGTAAACGACGGATATGCAAGGAATTTTATCCTGCCGAAGAAACTGGGGGCAGAGGCAACTGCCAGGAACCTCAATGACCTGAAGCTTCAGAAGAACAATGAGAAGAAAGTAGCTCAGGAAAACCTCAAGGCTGCAGAAGAGCTTGCGAAAAAACTTGCCGCAGGCCGCGTGGAGCTCGCTATCAAAGTAGGAGAGGGAGGAAAGACTTTCGGCTCGGTATCCAGCAAGGAGATCGCGGCGGCAGTCAAAGAGCAGATGCAGCTCGATGTAGATAAGAAAAAGATACAGCTTAAAGAGACGATAAAGACGCTTGGAACTCACATGGTCAGCGTAAAACTGCATCCGGAGGTCACAGCGGAACTGAAAGTCATTGTGAAAGAAGAGGCATAAGGGGTATTCTTTTATGGATATGGAAGCAGCAATGAAACGGATACCGCCGCACAGCGCAGAGGCGGAACAGGCTGTGCTCGGAGCCATGCTGATGAACAAGGACGCCGTGATGATCGCGTCGGAGATCGTCACAGGGGAAGATTTCTATCAGACGGCGTACGGCATCCTTTTTGACGCGGTAGTGGATCTTTTCAGGGCGGGGAAACCTGTGGACCTTATCACACTGCAGGAGCATCTGAAAGAAAAAGACGTCCCCCCGGAGGTCAGCAGTCTGGAATTCGCGCGGGAACTCCTCATGAGTACCCCGACTTCCGCCAATGTGAAATACTATGCGGAGATTGTCAGAGACAAGGCGATCCTCCGCAGACTGATAAGGATCAACGAAGAGACAGCCAACATATGCTATCTGGAAAACCAGCCTCTCGAGGAAATACTGGAGAAGACAGAGAAACAGGTGTTTGAACTCGTGGAACACGGGAACAGTCAGGAGTATGTCCCTATTAAACAAGTAGTCCTGAACGCGCTGGATGTGATCGAAAAGGCATCGAAGACGAAAGGGCGTGTGACGGGAATACCGACAGGATTCATGGATCTCGACTATAAACTGTCCGGTCTTCAGCGCTCGGATCTGGTGCTGATCGCGGCCAGACCATCTATGGGAAAGACGGCGTTTGTGCTCAATATTGCTCAGCATGTGGCGTTTCGCCAGAACCTTGCGGTAGCCATATTCAGTCTTGAGATGTCAAAAGAGCAGCTTGTCAACCGTCTTTTTTCTCTGGAATCCCATGTGGACGCCCAGAATCTGAGAAACGGCAGTCTGTCCGACACGGAATGGGAAAAACTGATCGAGGGGGCGGGCACTATCGGGAATTCCCGCATGATAATAGACGATACTTCGGGGATATCCATATCTGAGATGCGTTCAAAATGTAGAAAATATAAACTGGAAACAGGGCTTGATCTGATCATCATCGACTATCTGCAGCTCATGAGCGGGAGCGGGGGCAGGAAGAACGAGAGCCGCCAGCAGGAGATATCGGAGATCTCGAGATCGCTGAAAGGACTCGCCCGGGAACTTAATGTGCCTGTGATCGCACTGTCTCAGCTCAGCCGGGCGGTCGAGCAGCGGACAGATAAGCGCCCGATGCTCTCTGACCTGCGTGAGTCCGGAGCTATCGAACAGGATGCAGACGTATGTATGTTCATCTACAGGGACGACTATTATAATCCTGATACGGAGGATAAAAATATCGCGGAGATCATTATCGCGAAGCAAAGGAACGGCCCGATCGGGACGGTGCGTCTCGCCTGGATGCCGCAGTACACACGTTTTGGAAATGAACTGCGGCAGCAGTGAGCAGATGTGGCTGTGAATGTTTTATGTAAATATCTTCCTGAGCTTCATGATAGGACCGGATCTGGCAGAATCTTTCCGGTTGGTCTGCTGCTGCCGTATCAGGGAGTCCAGTTTTCGGAAATGTTCTTCCTGCTGGCGTTCTTTCGCCTGCAGGAGATAGTCCATCTCATGCATGACATCAGTGGTCACAGTGCTGCTGATGTCTTTTTTTAATACGCCGTTGTTTTCTGCCAGGACCTCACGGAAAACATCGCCGAAAAGAGTGCGTATCTGCTCCACCTTTTCCAAAGGGATCACCACTTCGCCGGATTCGGGAACAGCAGCGGCCGGAGCAGCGATGACGCTCTTGTCCGAGGATGCTCTGCCGTCCCCGGCCGGGGATGCGCTGGTTTCGCTGCCGGAAGACTCTCTGCTGTCACCGTTGTCCTGCTCCTCCCCGGCTTCTTGTTCCGCGGCTTTGAGTCTCAGGCGGGTATCTTTGAGCTCCGGAATGAGGGGCTTCAGATCCCGCAGCAGCATTCCTTCGTCTTTAAGTTTCTTGATACAGCGGAAGAGCTGGATGTCGTCTTTCGTATAATATCGGTGTCCCATCTCTGTGCGCCCGATCGTAAGGCCGAGTTCTTCTTCCCAGTACCTTAGAACATGGGATTCAACATCGACCTGCTTTGCAGCTTCAGAGATCATGAATCTGACTTCACCCATTAATATTTATACCTCCTTGATATCAGCTTCAAAATTCAGGAACCGATCCGGCCGGCCTGTCCCTGACTTTAGTGCTATTATATCACAGCGCCTGTCTCCCAACTTCAATAATCGTTCGTCAAATTGCCGCCCGATTCCACATGTGGCCCGGGAATGCCGGGAATTTTTGTCAGAAATACAAAGAAACCGCTGTGCCGGACATTCCTGCCCCGGTCATACAGCGGCTCTTCTGCGTGTGATCACTATGCGATTTTCTATAATTACTCTGCTGAGATAGCGCCTGTCGGACATGCAGCCTCGCATGCTCCGCAGTCTACACAAGCTTCAGCATCGATCTCATATTTGCCATCACCTTCGGAGATAGCTCCTACTGGACATTCGCCTTCGCAAGAACCACAGCTTACACATTCATCATTGATTACGTGTGCCATAGTATGTACCCTCCTTTTTTGATTTCCGAAAAAGTCTTATCCTTTTCGTTATCCTCATTTTAATACAACAGAGATAAATATACAAGAGATTTAAATGTTCTAAATTTAGTACTTTTTTCAAATTTCAGAAAAATATCACTTTCTTTTTAAGAAATTTGGTGTATGATAGAAAAATAGTGCGATGTTACTACAGGACTCGAGATCAGAGTCCCGAGATCATGTAAAGCAGATGGAGGCGCAGAATGAAAAAGAAATCAGCAGCTTTAGTTTCGATCGCCGCGTGTCTGGGAATGATAGTGTGCGGATGCAGCGGCCGGGAGAAAGAAGAAGTGTTCACAGGAGATACGCCTGACGTGCCTGAGTGGCAGACGAGTCTTGACGCGATATCACCGGCGGTATATGGAAGCGTGGAGGATCTGGATCTGGAACCCGGGACCTATATTTCTGTGATAGGAAAGACGGAGAACTCTCCCTACTGGAAGCAGGTAAGAGCAGGCGTGGAGCAGGCGGCCTCCGATATAAATGAAAGACTTGGATACAGCGGGAACGACGAGGTACGAGTGCTCTTTAATGCACCGGCAGACGGTGAGGATATCGACGAACAGGTGAACATACTTGATGAAGAAATGGCCAGATATCCCGACGTGATAGCGATCGCGAGCATAGATGAAAACGCATCGGCGGTTCAGTTCGACCTTGCCATAGAAAATGGAATCCCGATCGTTGCGTTTGACTCGGGCAACAACTACCAGGGCATCCAGTGTACCTGCATGACGGATAATGCCGAGGCCGCAGCCCTGGGCGCGCAGAAACTCTGCGAGTCGATCGGAGACAGCGGAGAGGTGGCTCTGATTGTGCCGGATTCGGTGTCGGCCAACGCGAAAGAGCGGGTAGCGGGATTTCAGGATGAGATCAGCGGGAATCATCCAAATGTTACTATAGTAGAGACGATCTACCTTGACCAGATAGACGACCTGAAACGTCAGGCGGCAGCGGAAGAACTCAATGTGACGCCGGAGCAGCTTGCGCAGTGGAGTGAGGCGGCTTCAGGGCTGACAGATGCGGAGAGCGGCGACGGGGACGATACAGTGGCAGATCAGGAAACGGAGACTGCAGAGGGGAACTCTATGTCAGAGGAGGCGCGCACGAGACTGGAAGACATCGATGCGATCGCCGGACGGATGAGTGATGAAGATGCGGTCGCCTACTATCTCGACAGGCATCCTGACCTGAAAGGGTGCTTTGGGACAAATGACGAGGCGTCTCAGATCGGCGCAGCAGCCCTCAGAAGCTTAGAGAAGACCGGTGACATCGTCATGATGGGATTTGACGCCGGGGCGGATCAGATCGCGGCGCTTGAGGACGGCAGTATAGACGGACTTGTAGTGCAGAATCCTTTCGGAATGGGATATGCTGCGGTCGTCGCAGCAGCAAGGACTGACCTTGAGATCGGAAATGAAGCGCAGGTGGACACCGGCTATATCTGGGTGGATGCCGAAAATATGGAGGATCCTGAAGTGCAGGCAATGCTGTACGAATAGGGATTACATCACACGGCTCAGAGAAAAGATGAACTCTGTGCCGACGCCCTCCGTACTTATTACATTGATATGTTCATCATGGGCCTGGACGACCTCCCTGACGATGGAGAGTCCAAGGCCCGTTCCTTTTTTATCCTTTCCGCGTGACAGATCGGATTTGTAGAAGCGTTCCCATATCTTGTTCAGATCCTTTCTCGGGATCCCGATGCCGTTGTCCTTAATGGATACAAACGCTTTTTCGTTCTTTTCCGTGACCTCCACTGTGACAGACGATTCATTTTCGCTGAACTTTATCGCGTTGTCTATCAGATTATAAAGCAACTGCTGAATCTTTCTTTTGTCTGCATATACAATGACAGGCGCCGGCATCATGAGCAGTTCGATGGAAATATGCTTCGGGGTGCATACCGCCTCAAAAGATTCAGCGGTGCCCTTTATGACATCCTGGATATCGAATTCGGTCTTGTCCAGCAGCAGCTCTTTTGTATCGAACTCGTTCAGCGTGAGAAGGTCTCCCGTAAGATCGGTGAGACGTTCTGTCTCGAAAAGGATGATCTTAAGATATTTATCATACAGTTCGGGCGGGATTGTCCCGTCTGCCATGGCCTCCACATATCCTTTCATGGAAGTGAGAGGGGAACGGAAATCATGAGAGACGTTTGCAACGATCTTCTTCTGATAATCATCCATATCTTTTAACTGTGCCGCCATATAGTTCAGAGATGCGGACAGATAGCCCATTTCGTCGTGCGTATACACCGGTATCTCGTATTCGAGATTGCCCAGAGCATACTGCCGTGCCGCCTCAGATATCTGCCTGAGCGGACGGTATACAAAAAAATGGACGCCGAGAAGAAAGATAAAGGACAGAAAAAAGATAACGCCCAACGTGATGTAGACCGGGATCATGATCGGGCGGCACCTGTCTTCTATGCCGGAGACAGGGCTGTGAATAAGAAGGTATCCTCTTGTGGAGAATCCCTGTGTCACAGGCGCCATCACAGTGATGACCTCTTCCTGGAAGTACCCGTGGTAAGTGCCGGAGATATACTGATTTCCCCCGATCTCAGCAGGATCAAAACCCTCGATCGCATCCGGAGACGAGGTGCCCTCCAGATTCGACGACGTGATCATGGAGCCTTCAGAGTCCACGAACCAGAGAGAGGATTCAAGGTACAGGCGCATGGCGGCAAGCTGGGCCTGCACTGCGTAGAGGGAAGAGTCATCTGTAAAATATGAGGGCAGGTAATCGCTGGCGATCAGAGTGGCCTCCCGATAGAGTGTCTGTGAGGTGTCTTCCATGAGGCGGTTTGTCACAAGCTGAGTCGTGAGCGTTGCCGTCGTAAAGAGGCACAGAAACCCGAAGATGACGTAAAGTGCGATAAATTTCAGATGTAGTATGCTTTTCATGTCTTAAGAGCCCTCACTTCGTCTCGAATTTATATCCGATGCCCCAGACTGTGCTCAGGCTCCAGTGCGGATGATCCTTGATCTTCTCGCGCAGGCGTTTGATATGAACGTCGACAGTCCGCGTGTCGCCTACATATTCATAGCCCCAGATCCTGTCAAGGAGCTGCTCTCTTGTGAACACCTGGTTCGGAGAGGCGGCAAGGCAGTAGAGGAGTTCCAGCTCTTTTGGGGGCATCTCGACATGCTGACCGTCGCAGAAGACAGAGTAGTTGGTCAGATTGATGACGAGGCCGTCATATTCTACGCATTTTGTCCGGTCTTTCCCGGACGGTTCAGTGGATTTGGCCGGCTGATACCGCCTGAGGACAGCGCGGACTCTTGCGACCATTTCTTTGGAATCAAAAGGCTTCATGATATAATCGTCGGCCCCGAGTTCCAGACCGAGCACCTTGTCAAACACCTCGCCTTTAGCCGAGAGCATGATGATCGGAGTGGAAGAACGCGCGCGGATCTCCCTGCATACCTGATAGCCGTCGATGCCGGGCAGCATCAGATCCAAAAGGATCAGATTCGGCTGATATGAATCAAATGCCAGGAGCGCGTCTTCGCCGTTATATACGATCTTTGTATCAAAGCACTCTTTTGTAAGATAGAGTGAGATCAGTTCCGCAATGTTTTCGTCGTCGTCAACGATAAGGATCTTCTGTTTTCCTATCATGCTGCATTACCTCCTATTTTAGTTCCACGATCGTCACGCCCGCATCGCCTTCGCCATACTCGGCAAGGTGATACGACCTGACATGTTTCTGGCGTCTCAGATATTCATGGATGCCTTTTCTGAGAGCGCCTGTGCCTTTTCCGTGTACAACACGCACGCTGTTCAGGTGAGACAGCAGCGCGTCATCCAGATATTTGTCGAGCTCTGCCACAGCTTCATCCACAGTCTTTCCGAGGAGATTGATCTCCGGACTGACCGAGAGGGATTTGCTCATCCTGATTTTTCCCCGGGAAGTGCGGTTCATCTTCTTTGGAGCATAAGAGTCAGCCTCTTCTACGATCTCAAGATCGGAAATATTCACCTGTGAGCGGAGGATTCCCATCTGCACCGTGATATTCCCCCGGGAATCGGGAAGAGACTGTACAGTCCCGGTCAGGTTCATACTGAGCACCTTAACAGTCTCTCCGAGTCTGAAATCCTCAGGCCTGTGGGATTTCTTAGCCTTTGGAGAGCTCTTTAGAGAAGCTGAAGACGTATCCTTTATCTTTTTCCTGAGCCTTTCGCGCTCCTTTTCCATTTCTGAGGCGGAGATATTCTCTTTGCCGAATTTGTAGAAGTTGCGGATCGTCTCATCTGCGACTTCTTTGGCTTCGCGCAGGATAGCATTTGCCTTTTCATTGGCTTCTCTTATGATGCGGTCCCTCTGCTCGTCGAGCCGTTCCTGGCGCTTGCGGGCCTGTTCTTTGAGCGTCTCGGCTTCCTTTTTGTAAGCGGCGATCTCTTCTCTCTCTTTTTCGATCGTGCGTCTGCCTGCCTCCAGATCCGTCAGAAGATCTTCAAACGAGATGTCCTGCTCGCTAAGCCGTTTCCTTGCATCTTCTATGATAAAGCCAGGAAGCCCCAGCTTGCCTGAGATGGCGAACGCGTTACTCTTTCCGGGGATGCCGATGAGGAGACGGTAAGTCGGCCGCAGGCTCTCCACGTCAAATTCACAGCAGGCGTTCTCGACGCCCGGAGTGGAGAGCGCATACACTTTCAATTCACTGTAGTGAGTCGTCGCCATGGCGCGTATATCCCTTTCATGCAGATAGGAAAGGATAGATGTGGCAAGAGCAGCGCCTTCTGTCGGATCGGTACCGGCGCCCAGCTCGTCGAAAAGCACGAGAGAATGTTCGTCCACTTTCTTCAGGAATGAAACGATATTCGTCATATGTGAAGAAAATGTACTCAGACTCTGCTCGATGCTCTGCTCGTCTCCAATATCTGCATAGACCTGGCGGAATACCGCCAGCTCCGAGCGATCCCCGGCGGGGATGTGGAGACCGGCCTGTCCCATCAGTGTCAGCAGTCCGACTGTCTTGAGAGAGACAGTCTTTCCGCCGGTGTTGGGACCGGTGATGATAAGCAGTGTGAAATCTTCCCCAAGAGTGACCGTCACAGGGACCACGGTTTTTTGATCCAGGAGCGGATGACGCCCTTCGCGGATGTGGATGCGGCCGTCTTCATTTAAGACAGGACGGCTGCCGCGCATGGACAGTGCCAGGGCCCCGCGTGCAAAGATAAAATCCAGATCCGTGAGAGCCCGGTAGTCAGACCGGATCTCTTCTGTATACTGCGCAGCCTCCTCGCTCAGCCTGGCAAGGATCACCTGGATCTCCTCCTGCTCTTTTGCATATAATTCTTTCAGATCGTTGTTCAGCTTTACGACAGCCATAGGTTCTATGAAAAGGGTAGAACCGGTAGACGACTGGTCGTGGATGAGTCCCTGCACCTGCGAGCGGTGCTCGGCTTTTACGGGAATACAGTATCTGTCCCCGCGCATCGTGATGATCGGATCCTGCAGGTATGTCCGCAGGGAGCCGTTTACCAGACCGGACAGAGTGCTGTGTATCCGGTCATTTATCGTATTCATGCTTTTTCGGATGTGTTTCAGAGCGCTGCTGGCGTCATCGCTTACCTCGTCCTCTGACAGGATACACCTCTCGATCTCAGAGGACAGCCCGGTAAGCGGTTCAAGCTGATCGAAAAAGACGTCCAGACAGTCGGCTGCATCCTCCTGTGTGTCGTGCCTGCCGTATGATTTCGCCCGGGCTGTATTGGCGAGGAGCCGGCAGATGCGCAGGAGCTCGGAGATGCTGAGAGCGCCGCCGATCTCCAGGCGTTTCATGGATTCCTCCACAGGAGACGCATCGGAGAATGAAATCCTGCCCTTTCTGACAATGCGCGTAAATGCAGCGGCGGTCTGCTCCTGGAAAGTGTCGATTTTCCGGATATCCGTCATCGGTTTCAGACGGCGGCAGAGCTGACGTCCGCGGTAAGAACCCGCCTCTTCTTCCAGGCGGGAAACGATCTTGTCAAATTCAAGTTTTACTAATGTTTTCTGATCCATAGGTTCCCCTTAAGCTAAATGTACTGTAAACATTTTACCCTATTCTCAGGATAAAGGGAAGTCCTGTCAAGTAAATGATTGAACTATCCGGCTGAATCGGTTATACTTAGATCTGGAGGAAAACATCCATGCCGAGTGATAAAGATAAGAATCTGAACCCGGAGGAACCGGAAGAAAAGAAATATTCTTTCTTACAGGAGACGATCAAATCGAAACCGATCAGCAGGCAGCAGCTTTTAAAACAGTTTGTGAGGATCGCTGTATACGGCGTGATTCTCGGAGCGTTTGCCTGCCTTGGTTTTTTTGCGCTTAAACCATGGATGCAGGATATATTCAGAGGGGATCTTGAGACAGTGACGATTCCGGAAGATGAAGAGCCGGCAGAGGATGCGGCAGCCGGGCGGGCAGAGGAAGAGCCTGCTGTCCAGGTTCCGGATGCGGACAACTACGAGCAGATGATGTCCTCGATGAACGAGAGGGCGGCTGAGGCGCAAAAAGGCCTTGCGGTTGTCGAGCCTGTTCTCCCGGGGGAAACTCCCGGAGAAAATCCGGCCGGTACGGGCAGAAGCGTGACTGGCGCGATCATAGCAGACAACGGGCAGGAACTGCTCATACTGGCGGATGATTCGGCGAGTGAGGGGAGTTCAGAATGGACGGTCACATTTGAGGACGGGAAGAGCTATACAGCGGCTCTGAAAAAAAGAGATGCCAACAGTGGACTGGCGGTATTCAGTGTACCGCGGAACCGCATAACAGATGATACGTGGGCAAAGGTCAAAGTCTCGGTCCTTGGCAATTCTAATCTGGCAAATCAGGGCGATGTTGTGATGGCACTCGGGAATATGTTTGGCTATCCTGACGGCGTGGGTTACGGCATACTAAGTTCCACAGAACAGAAAGCAGAGTTTTACGACGGTGAGTGCGACGTGCTCGCTACAGATATGGCAGCAGAGACAGGGGGAACCGGAGTGCTCTTTAACATGGATGGGGAAGTCATAGGCATGGTTTCAACGTCCATATGGGATGCGGAGGCTCATCTGGTAAACGCCTATGCTGTTTCGGATCTTAAACCGACCATAGAGATCCTGGCGAACGGGGAGAGTGTGCCCTATATCGGTATATATGGAACGACAGTCACTCCGACGCTCAAAGAAGAGCAGGGAATGCCGTCAGGTGTCTATGTGGTGGACGTAGATCCTGACTCACCGGCGATGGAAGCCGGCATCCAGAGCGGCGACATCATTTGTCAGATAGACGGAAAGGATGTGGGCAGCATCGTCACTTATCAGAGCGCGGTGCTCGAGACAAAGACCGGGCGGGTGATCCGGCTGAAAGGGCAGCGGCGCGGGGCCGACGGTTATGTGGAAGTGGACTTTACCGTGACAGTCGGAAGCAAAGAATAGAGAGAAAGAGGAAGTATATGAGATATATTAACGGATTACACGAAGGCGAGACGATAAGGAATGTCTATCTGTGTAAAGGCAGAAGATCCGCGGAGACGAGAAACGGGAAGCCCTATGACAATCTGCTCCTGCAGGACAAGACCGGGATACTGGACGGGAAAGTGTGGGATCCGAATTCACAGGGGATTGCAGATTATGAGGAGAAAGACTTCATTGAAGTGTACGGTGAGGTGATCAGTTACAACGGCAATCTCCAGATCAATATCAAGCAGATCCGAAAGGCAGAAGAAGGCGAGTATGACCCGGCCGATTATATGCCGACGACGGAGAAAAACGTTGCGTCCATGTTCGAGGAACTGACCGCGTATATCCGTCAGATCAAAAGTCCGCACTTAAAAAAGCTCCTGGAGTATTTTTTTGTAAAAGACGAGGATTTTATAAAGAGATTTAAAAGTCACTCGGCGGCCAAGACAGTTCATCACGGATTCTCCGGCGGACTTCTGGAACATACGCTGAGTGTGCTGCATCTGTGCGAGTATTTTGCGGGGGCATATCCGATCATCGACAGAGATCTGCTCTTTGCCGCGGCGATCTGCCATGATATCGGAAAGACAAGAGAACTCTCTTCATTCCCGGATAATGACTATACGGATGAAGGGCAGCTTATCGGCCATATCGTGATCGGGGTGGAGATGATCGACGAGGCTCTGAGGTCTGTCCCGGATTTCCCGGAGAAGCTGGCGAATGAGCTGAAGCACTGCGTCATCGCTCATCACGGTGAACTGGAGTACGGATCCCCTAAGAAACCTGCCCTGGCAGAGGCTCTGGCGCTGAATCTGGCTGACAATGCAGACGCGAAGATGCAGACGCTGACGGAGATATTTAAAGGAAAGACAGGGACAGAGTGGCTGGGTTACAACCGGCTTTTTGAATCGAATCTGCGCAGAACATCAGGGACGTAGAGCGCTGCATAAGAATGTGGAGTGTCAGAGAAAATGATGCGGAAAAATGACAGGGCGGTCATAGAGATCACAGATATAGGAGTAAACGGAGAGGGGATAGGACGGACAGACGGTTATACGCTGTTTGTCAAAGACGCAGTGATCGGCGACAGGGTGGAAGTGAAAGTCATGAAAGCGAAAAAGAACTATGGCTACGCCAGACTGATGACGATCCTTGAGCCTTCCCCATACCGCATTTTGCCGCGATGCCGTTTTGCCCGTCAATGCGGGGGCTGTCAGATGCAGGAAATGTCTTATGACAGACAGCTTGTATACAAAGAACAAAAGGTGCGCGGGAGTCTGGAGCGGCTTGGCGGGACAGACGGCGATCTTCTCGATAAAATAATGGAGCCCATCGTCGGAATGGTGGAACCTTTCGGATACAGGAATAAGGCGCAGTTTCCTTTGGGAACGGATAAGACCGGGAAGCCCGTCACAGGATTTTATGCAGGGCGGACGCACGATATCATCGCTAATACAGACTGTGCCCTGGGAGCGCCTGTGAACAAAGACATCCTTGAAATCATCCTCGTATTCATGAAGAAACACAATATCCCCGCCTACGATGAAAAGACAGGGGATGGGCTGATCCGTCATGTCCTGATCCGCTGCGGCTTCGTTACGAAAGAGATCATGGTCTGTCTGGTGATAAATGGTGCTAAGATACCCCATAGTAATGAACTGATAAAGACACTGTCAGAGATCCCGGGTATGACCAGTATCACGATCAGCGTGAATATGCGACAGACAAACGTGATCATGGGGGAATCTTTTGAAGTGCTGTGGGGGCAGGGATACATTACAGATTACATTGGGAAGATCAGATACCAGATATCTCCGCTGTCTTTCTATCAGGTCAATCCGGTCCAGACGGAAAAGCTGTATCTGACCGTTCTGGAATATGCGGATCTCAAAGGCGATGAGGTCGTGTGGGACTTATACTGCGGGATAGGGACGATATCCCTGTTCCTGGCTCAGAGAGCAAAGAAAGTATATGGCGTGGAGATCATACCGCAGGCGATCGAAAACGCCAGGGAAAACGCGCGTCTTAATGGCATTGACAACGCAGAGTTTTTCGTCGGGAAAGCAGAAGAAGTGCTGCCGGAATACTATGGAAAGATGCGGGGGACTCTCGAGAGCGGAGGCGGTGTTTCCGCAGCCACGATGGACAGCGCCAGGGAAAGTGCGCCAGGCGCACACGCCGATGTGATCGTTGTCGATCCGCCGCGCAAAGGATGCGATGCAGTTCTGCTCGAGACGATCGTGGAGATGGCGCCGGAACGGATCGTGTATGTGAGCTGTGATCCTGCGACGCTGGCAAGGGATGTGAAAGCGCTGCGAGGGAAAGGATATGAGATGGAAAAAGTAAGAGCAGTGGATATGTTTCCGATGACGGTGCACGTCGAGACTTGTGTGTTGCTACAAAGACGAACTATGTAGAAATCCTTAATTTTAGGCACTTTTTTAAGCATATCGTCTTTACGAGCGAGGGCGATAAAATCAGAAATAAGGAGATAAA
>CALWAR010000059.1 GCA_944375765.1 uncultured Mediterraneibacter sp.
ACAACGGACATCTCACGGCGGAGAGCAGTTATCAGATCAAGAATAATGCATATTCATTCGGCTGTACTTTTGTGGAGGTAGAAGTCGATATCCCGGGCTGCCGGGCGCAGGTGACAGATATCCTGAATGTCCACGACTGTGGACGGCTGATCAATCCCGCGCTTGCAGAGGCGCAGGTGCACGGCGGGATGAGCATGGCGATCGGATATGCTCTGTCGGAAAAGCTGCTCTATGATGAGAGGACCGGAAAGCCGCTGAACAATAATCTTCTGGATTATAAGCGCTCTACATTTATGGATCATCCGGATCTTCACGCGGCATTTATCGAGAACTATGAGCCGACCAGCGCATATGGGACGAAAGCGCTGGGAGAGCCGCCGGCATGCTCGCCCGCCCCGGCGATCCGCAATGCAATCCTCCAGGCGACGGGAGTGGCGTTAGATGAGATACCGATGAGTCCCCATCTGCTGTTTAAAGAGTTTCAGAAAGCGGGGCTGTTTGAATAAGATGGATGGCAGAGTGACTGTCCGGCTGACGGATACTCTGCCGGGTGTCAGATAGAACATCGGAAAAGAGGTGGAAGACTATGTATGATATGAAAGCGTTGCATGAGGCAAAGAGTGTGGACGATGCTGTCCGCCTGCTTCAGGAGTATCCGCAGGCGCAGATCATCGCAGGAGGAAGCGACGTGCTCGTCCAGATGAGAGAGGGGAAGCGTGCGGGCGCAGAGCTGGTGAGTATATACGGGCTGGATGAACTGCGCGGTGTGACAATGGAGGAGGACGGAACGATCCGGATCGGCTCTCTGACCAGCTTTTCCCACATTACGAAAGATCCGATCATCCGGAAATATATCAATGTGCTCGGAGAAGCAGTGGATATGGTGGGCGGTCCTCAGATCCGAAATATCGGGACCATCGGCGGGAATACCTGCAACGGCGTGACGTCCGCAGACTCGGCGTCCACTCTGTTCGCCTGGGATGCTGTGATCGAACTGACAGGTCCGGAGGGAGTCAGACGGGTTCCGATCAGGGACTTCTATATAAAGGCGGGAAAAGTAGACTTAAAACCCGGCGAGATACAGACTGCCATCCTGATCCCGGGAGAGGCGTATGAGGGCTATGAAGGCTGCTATATCAAATACGCAATGAGAAATGCCATGGATATCGCGACGCTTGGATGTTCGGTGAATGCAAAACTCTCAGACGATAAGAGGAAGTTTACAGATATCCGTATCGCCTATGGCGTCGCAGGTCCCGTTCCCATGCGCGCGGTCCATGCGGAAGCAGCGGGCAGAGGACTTGAAGTGACGGAGGAGAACATCGGGAAGATCGGAGATACGGTGCTCGAGGATGTAACGCCCCGCGACAGTTGGCGGGCAAGCAGGGCATTCCGGGAGCACATCTCGAAAGTCCTCTGTAAAAGAGCATTAAAAGAGGCGGTCAGAAGAGCCGGAGGAACGCTGCGGCAGCGGCAGGTAGGAAGCGTCTCGGAACCATATGCAGAGAGAAAGACGGTCCCGGGCAAAGTGACAGCGGAAACACCAGAAGCAGCGTCCGGGAAAGGCTCTCACACTATTATGACGGATCCGGGCAGCGGAAAGCAGTATAAACTGGTGCGCTGCCGCATCAACGGCGTGGAGCGTGAGACCATGGTGGACGTCAGGGCTTCCCTCACGGATATGCTGCGGAACGATTATTCCCTGACCAGTGTAAAGAAAGGATGCGAGGTCGGAGAGTGCGGAGCCTGCAACGTGATCATTGACGGGGAGTGTTACAATTCCTGTATCTATCTGGCGGTGTGGGCAGATGGTAAAGAGATCCGCACTCTTGAAGGACTGATGGGACCGGACGGCGGGCTGTCAGACATCCAGCAGGCATTTATCGACGAGGCGGCGGTGCAGTGCGGGTTCTGTACTCCGGGCGTGATCATGAGCGCTGTGGAGATCCTCGAGAGCGGAAAAGAATATACAAGAGATGAGCTGAGAAAGCTGCTCTCAGGACATCTGTGCAGGTGCACAGGGTATGAAAATATCCTGAACGCCGTGGAGAAGACGATGAAGAAGCGTCTCGGGAGACTGTAACGGACCGGGCACATTTTTCAAGCAAACAGACATTTTATTCTGTATCAATTCAAAAAATCCCCCTGCTATAATCGTACTATATGTATCGATGAAAGGCAGGGGAATTTTTATCACTTTATCTTTTGTAAAAGCGCTTCCTGTAAAACCTGTGAGAAATTGATATTTTTCTCAAGAGCTGCTGCATTGAGCCATGCAGGGATGGAAAGCGTCTTTTTAACAGACTTTTCAAAATGAGTTTTTGCATATTCCTTTACGTCTACAGTGACAAGATTGACAAAACTTTCTGAAGGATCCGTTTCCAGTTCTGCAGCGATTTGGTTAATATCTATGTCTTTCAAAGAAGAAGGAGAAGGTATCTGTTCGTTTTCTTTCTGCGAAATATAGAGATGACCGGCCAGACAGTCAACCGCCATTTCTAACGCTTCGTCCAGAGTATCACCGCAGGTGGAAAGCCAGTCGAGATCAGGGAATACTACTGAATAACCATTTTTTTCTTTGAAAAAGCAAGCAGGGTATGCAGATAACATAAAACATTCCTCCTATATATGATCATTTGAGTCCCGCCTGTTTGCGGATTGAATTTTCGGTCCCCTTTGTCAAATCTTTTGTGTGGAAAGGTATTGTAACTTTCCCGGGTCTGGTTGGATGTATATAATGGCGGTGAGAACCGGTTTGCGATTTGAATATCCATCCATCATTTAATATTATTTTTTCCATATCAGCAGGTTTTATCGGCAAGTATAATTCCCCCTCTCATATTATACGACGTAATACATAATTATTCAATACGTATATAAAGTCTACGTATAAATGTAATGCAAAGAATTATAAATTTATAAGGACATCCGTTCAGTACATGGCATAACTGTCGGATGTCCTTATTTTATATTTTAGGAGTTGGTTAATTGTCAGTTCTTACAGATGGATCCTTGTGCCGGTCTTGCCGAGGATCCCGTCTTTTGCTTTCTCAAGCAGTGTGATGAGCGCCTGTCTTCCCGGTTTGCATTCTGCGAAATCTACGGCTGCCTGAACTTTCGGAAGCATAGAACCCGGCGCGAAATGCCCTTCGTCTATGTACTGCTTTGCCTCGGCAACTGTGATGTCGCCCAGCCATTTTTCATCCGGCTTTCCGTAATTGATCGCCGCTTTTTCAACGGCAGTCAGGATGATAAGGACATCCGCATCCAGCTCTTTTGCCATCAGGCAGCTTGCAAAGTCTTTGTCAATGACGGCGCTGGTGCCTTTTAAGTGATTGCCCTGACGCGTGACGGGGATACCGCCTCCGCCGCAGGCGATGACTACGTCGCCGGAGTCCACCATATTGCGGATCGTTCCAATCTCAATGATCTCCTGCGGTTTCGGGGATGCAACCACACGGCGGTAACCGCGTCCTGCATCTTCTTTCATGATGTAGTCATACTTCTCGGTCATGATATCGGCCTGCTCCTTTGTCATAAAGCGGCCGATGGGCTTGGAGGGATGGTCAAATGCCGGGTCATCGGGATCGACACGCACCTGTGTGATCATGGTAGCCACCGGGATATCCGTGATGCCTCTGTTCAAGAGCTCTTCACGGAGCGCATTCTGCAGGTCATAACCGATGTACGCCTGGCTCATGGCAACACAGACAGACAGCGGTGTGTTCGGCTGCTGCGGATCCTCGTGTGTGAGGGCGATCATAGCGTTGTTGACCATGCCCACCTGAGGTCCGTTTCCGTGAGCGACCACGACCTCGCATCCTTCCTGTATCAGATCGACGATAGCGCGGGAAGTGATCTTAACGGCTTTCATCTGCTCCGGCAGAGTATTGCCGAGGGCGTTTCCGCCCAGGGCAATGACGATACGTTTTTTCTTTTCCATAAACTGCCTCCCGG
>CALWAR010000060.1 GCA_944375765.1 uncultured Mediterraneibacter sp.
GACATTTCTTATCTGGATAAGATTGAGTTTTTTAAAGCTGCTCCACACAAGGAAAAAATTCAGGACAAATTCCTGGAGGCTCAGGAAGCTGCAGATCTCGTTGCTGGAATGCAGCAGCCAATCTGGAGATCCGTTACGCAGTTTCTCCTCCTGTCTGGTCTTCGCATCGGAGAGCTGGCAGCGCTGAAAAAGAGCGATGTATCTTTTAAGGAGCGGATGATACACGTCGCAAAAACCTATGATACTGTAAATCATGTGGTAACGGATGTAAAGACGATAGAGTCCAGAAGAGACGTGTATATGCAGGATGATCTGCTCGCTGTGGCAAAAGAGATCAATCTGCTCATGATGAAACAGAAAATGATGCATGGATATCAAACAGATCTGTTCATCTCAGATAAAGACGGCGGTTACATAAAATACTATGCATATAACAAGTATCTGAAAGATAACGCCAGACGGATCCTTGGGCGCAGCATCACGCCGCACACGCTCCGCCATACTCACGCCAGTCTGCTCATGGAACAGGGGATCAGTATCGATACGATCTCCCGGCGTCTGGGGCACGCTGACAGCCAGATCACCAGAGAGATATACTTGCATGTTACAAAGAAACTGCAGGAAAAAGAAAACGAGCAGCTTAAGGGGCTAAAAATTATATAGTTTGCCCCATATCTGCCCCATTTTTGAGAAACAAGGAAAAGAAAATCCCGGGAAACCTTGAAAGTAAGGCAATCCCGGAATATCGTTCAGCTCCCCCTGTTGGACTTGAACCAACGACACTGCGGTTAACAGCCGCATGCTCTACCGACTGAGCTAAGGAGGATTATTCAATTTTCAGAGTCCAAAAGCTGCTGCTTTTCCTCTCGGACTTATGCTCTATGGATAAAGACAAACGGAATCCCATTTTTATACAAGCGCGAATGGTATTTCGTTTGTCTTTATCCACAGTGCTTATTGCTGATATGGAGAATACGAGAGTCGAACTCGTGACCTCCTGCTTGCAAGGCAGGCGCTCTCCCAACTGAGCTAATCCCCCGGGAAATGTGTTCTTGTAAGAACTTTTATAAAATACCACATTTCCGGGGATATGTCAATATCTTGCTCAGGAACTTTTAGAAATTTTAGAAATTTTTTCAGTACTTTTTACATACCGTTCAGAATCCCAGGAGTCTGTTGAGCAGAGGATTGCTATTATACAAAAACTGGAGGATCGGGTTCTGCTCCACCATCTCAAAGCAGGCCGCCCCGGCCGCTGTCGTATAGGCCAGCGTCATGATGAGAAATCCGATCCAGACGATCACGAGAGCGAGCACAAGTCCAAGGGCCGCACCCGCGATATGGTTGGCCAGCCCGAACACAGGCAGCTCTCCAATGATATTTACTGCGAACATCAGCGCTTTTACAATGATGATCGCAAGCAGGAATGTCACCAGAAAAGCGACCAGTTTCAGCACAAGACGCGATATATACTCAGCTACATAGTGCGGGAAGTTCTGCACTCCCAGCTCACTGTATATCGTGCTGTTATTGTTTTCAAGAAGCTGGTCTTTCAGAAACTGGGGCATAGGAGCATTCTCGATCTCCTGTATCTGTATGTCTTTCGGGATATCTCCCATCATATTCAGGACATCGTCTGTTGTGATCCCAAGCAGGTCCCAGTCCAGATTGTTGAGATTTTCCAGCTCTTCGGGCGACAGGTTCCCGAGCGGCGTCCCGCCCAGGTCATACTGCGCCAGATCTTCCTGTGTGATCTCCGGCATGAACGCCTCGACGATCCTCGATTCTATATAATCGTCCACTGGCGTATATCTGGCCAGAGCGTCAGCCACATAAGGCGAAAGGAACAGAACGATCACAAGTGTCAGAACCGTTGACAGCAGAGAAATACCCAGTTTAAGAAATCCTCTCACATATCCTGTTACAATACAGACGATAAAGATCGTCACCACAATGATTAAAAGCCAGTTATTCATAATATCTCCTATTTCGTCAGATAAATCACCCGCAATTCATCTGCGCTCATCACATAGTATCTGTTTATTCCGAAAGCAGGGAACATTTCCAGTGCATCCACGCTCAGTCCGCCATCGTATTTTATGATCCCCGATGCAGTAACGATACAGCATCTGCTGCCGTCGAACAGGATGACCTCGTTGCCTTCTACCTTTGCATTTCCATATTTTCCCGGCAGATCCCTGCTTATGACCTGCTCCCCGCGCCTGTTATACAGTCTGAGTTCATATCCCGACTTTTCCTGATTCAGCAGGACAAACCCGATATATCTGTCAGAGTGGAATACACTCTGTATCTCCTGGTTCAGAGTGATCTCTTTCTCCACCTCGGGAGCGTCTGTGCCTTTGTATAAGATAAAAGAATGATCTCCCACAACGACCGATCTGTCCGAACCCATGAAAAATATATCTGCCATGATCGTATCTTCATATACTGCGGAAGATACGATATTATCCTGTCTGCTCTGACCGGCCTCGCTGAAATCGTAATATACTACCCTTGAACTTATCCCTGTTGCACCGATCGTCAGATAAGAGACTGCCATCGTGTTTCCGTCATCAGACATCTCCAGTGCAGTAGGATATCCCATAGATTCCAGTGAGATCTGAAGTTCAACAAGGATATTTCCGGTCGCGTCATAGGTTATGATCTCCGGCGTATCTTCATTTCTCAGTACCACACTTACAATGCCTTGTTCCGAGAGGGCAATCTTTTCAATCGGAAGTGTCGTCTCTATCTCCCCTGTGAGACCTTCTTCGGAAAATACGAGAATGCTGTTCCCGCCGCTGTCTGCAACAGCAAATGAACTGTCTTTTACTACAATGGCAGGATTATGAAGCTGGGTGGGCTGTATCCACTGCTCCTCGTTCTCCCTGTTCAGAAAAGCAACTCCATCCCGGTTATATCTTACGATCCCGTCAGCAAACTGCTCGTAACTGCTCGTGTCTGATATATCGCTGGGATACTGGGCCGAGATCCGCGTCCGGCTGTAAGTCTGATTGTCGAGCAGCAGGCAGGTACCGCACGCAGCCAGTATAAGGAGCACTGCGGCCACAAGTACGCGCCGTACTTTAACACGGCGGAACCTGTTCGCTTTCTTCGTAATCTCGCTCAGATCGTCCGGCGGAGTTAGCATCCTGAGATGAGCCTTTTTCTTTTGCGTCATATGACTCCCCTTTATCTCTGATATTGCAGACGGTCTGTGACCGTCGTTTCATGCTCGCGACAGACCGGATCTTCCTCCTTACCGCTTGCTATCGCTCATTATATCATGATTTTATGGTAATAGCAATTTCTGTCCTACATAGATCAGATTGCCGTTTGAGATACCATTCATCCTGCATATCGCGTCTACATGTGTGAGGTCTCCGTACATCTTCATACTTATGATCGCCAATGTATCCCCCTCTTCTACCACATAGACTCCGTCGCTTCCGTTCCCGTCCGCGACCGGCACAGTCTGTCCGTCTGCTGCGGCGCTGCTTTCAGCCGGGCCGTTGTCGCCGGAACTGTCTGCGGCAGAAGCCTGTCCGCCCGTAATGCCGGCATCCGTGCCTGCTTCCCCGGATCTGTCCGCATCCTCTGCGCCCGCCTCATTCTGTGACCCGGCGTCTTCCGGCTGTGCGTCTCCGGCTCCTCCTGCCTGTTCTTCTGACGTCACGGCTGTCACTGAACCGCTTGTCTCCTGCGTCTCGATCGTCTCCGATGAATCTGCAAGAGTGTCCAGGGTATCCTGTACAGACCGCATACGGTCAAAGCTGTTTATCATGGAGACGCCCATGATGATGAGCACGAGGACAAGGCATGCACTCGCTGCATACATCAGACTTCCTGCCTTTTTCTTTTTCTGGCGTTCACTCCTCTTTCTGACCAGATCACGAAAGTCCTGTGCAGCTCTGTCCTCCACATTCTCCGGGGAAACCGCCCCATTTTTTTTTCGACTGGCGATCATGTAGTTCTGCATACACGGATTTTTCTCATAATACGTGTAGTGACCGCCGATCTCCATAAGGTCGTTCATTTTATGTACATAATATGTTTCGTCTTTCTCAACGGGATCTTTCATAATAAAGACCGTATTTTTCTTTGGGAATGATTTTTTGTGAAGTTTTACAGTCGACGGGTCCGGCATAAGGGGGACTCCCTGCTGCACCACGAACCAGCCAAGCATCTCCCCGTCCTCAAAGAACTGTTTGCAGTCTTCATAGGCATGTTTCCACGTGTCCTCACCGATCACATACTCGTTGCCCGACATCTTCAGCTCATGCATTTTGACCGCGCCGTAGATGTATACATAGTCTTCTTCTCCGCCTGACTGGATGTCCCCGATGAGGAAAGCGCCTGTCGGTTCATTCTTTTCTTTTTCGGATATTTCACTTAACTGTGCAAAAAAAGTATCTACATAATCTTCTACATATATTTTCGGGCTGTCGCTCACATTTCCTATCTGCCGAACATTTTTTGGTATCTGTCTTTCCATATATATTCCACCTTCCTGATTGAATGATTTTCCCGGCGTCCTCTAAGAGGATAGCACAGAGAAAACATCCGAATTTATCAGTTGGTGTCAGGTAAGTTCGACAAAATCACCGGAGACGCTAAACGGCATATTCCGGATTGTATGCGGCCGCCAGGACACAGGACATGTCCGGGCTTTGGCTCGTCGTAGATACAAAAAACCGGGCACTTGCTGGAAGAAGTACCCGGTAAGCCAAGCCGACAGTCTCAGCTCTTTATACGAATTTTTTTATCTTCTCATAAATACTGTCCGGATCCAGACCATACTTCCTGATCAGTTCGACTGCAGGGCCGGATTCTCCGAACATATCGTTGATACCGATCTTCAGGACCGGCGTCGGAGCTCTCTCCGCGAGCACATCGCACACCGCGCTCCCCATCCCTCCGATCACGGAATGTTCCTCAACTGTAACGACTTTCCCTGTCTCTTTTGCAGCCGCCACAACAAGGTCTTCGTCCAGAGGCTTGATCGTATGGATATTGACGACTTTCGCATCGATGCCGTCTGCCGCCAGCTTATCTGCCGCTTCAAGGCAGCCGCTCACCGGTAGGCCGGTCGCTATGATCGTAAGATCTTTTCCCTCTCTTAGCACAACGCCCTTTCCGAGTTCAAACTTATAGTCCGGTCTGTCGTTGATCACCGGCACGGCCAGCCGTCCGAATCTCATGTAGACCGGTCCCTCATGCTCATATGCAGCTTTCACCGCCGCCTTTGCTTCCACATCGTCTGACGGGCTGATAACTGTCATCCCCGGGATCGTCCGCATCAGAGCGATATCCTCGTTGCACTGATGTGTCGCTCCGTCTTCCCCTACGGAGATGCCTGCATGAGTGGCTCCGATCTTTACATTCAGATGAGGATATCCGATGGAATTTCTCACCTGCTCGAATGCGCGCCCCGCCGCAAACATCGCGAAAGAACTTGCAAACGGCACCATCCCGGCCGCCGCCAGGCCTGCCGCTACGCCCATCATATTGCTCTCGGCGATACCGCAGTCGATGAAACGTTCCGGATGGGCTTTCTTAAATACGCCCGTCTTTGTCGCTTCCGCCAGATCAGCATCCAGTACGACAACGTCCTTATGTTCTGTCCCAAGTTCAGCCAGCGCATTTCCGTAACTCTCTCGTGTTGCGATCTTCTTTACATCTGACATAACGCTTCACCTGCCCTTTCCAGATCCTCCATCGCGATCTTATACTCTTCGTCATTCGGAGCTTTGCCGTGCCATCCCGCTTTGTTCTCCATGAAAGATACGCCTTTTCCTTTTAATGTCTTTGCAATGACGGCAGTCGGTCTTCCTTTTACAGTCCTCGCCTCTTTGAGCGCTGCATCGATCTGATCAAAGTCATTTCCATCGATATTAATAACATGGAAATTAAACGCCTCAAACTTCTTGTCGATCGGATACGGGGAGTTGACGTCTGTGACCGCGCCGTCGATCTGAAGATTATTATTGTCAACGATCACTACAAGGTTGTCGAGTTTTCTGTGAGCCGCCAGCATGGACGCCTCCCACACCTGGCCTTCCTGGATCTCGCCGTCTCCAAGGAGAGTATATACCCTGTAGTCAGCGCCCTTAAGTCTGGCCGCGATCGCCATTCCCACAGCCGCTGAGATCCCCTGGCCCAGAGAGCCGGATGACATATCCACACCCGGTATGTGCTTCATGTCAGGGTGTCCCTGGAGATAGGAGCCGGTATGGCGCAGAGTTTTTAAGTCCTCTTTCGGGAAGTACCCTCTCTCGGCCAGTACGGAGTACAGGCCTGGAGCGGTATGTCCTTTGGAGAGGACGAATCTGTCCCTGTCCTCTTTTTTCGGATTTTTGGGATCGATATTCATCTCTTCAAAATACAGATAGGTAAATATCTCTGCCGCAGACAGAGAACCGCCGGGATGTCCGGCTTTTGCACTGTGGACTGCCGTCACGATATCCTTGCGGACTTCATTTGCAGTCTTCATCAATTTAAGTTTGTCCATTGATCTCTCCTCTTCTCATTATTTCAAATGCTTTATATATCGGTGTCGCCGTTTATGTCTACTCGCCGAATACAGCGATATAGTCTTCCTGGAATTTCCTGATCCCTGCGTCTGTGAGCGGATGATGCGTCATCTGCTCGATCACTTTGTACGGTACGGTAGCGATATCTGCTCCCGCAAGCGCACAGTCTGTGATATGCATCGGATTGCGGATACTTGCAGCGATGATCTCTGTCCCAATACCTGACGCGGCAAATATCTCGGAGATCTCCGTGATAAGATCCACGCCTCTTACCGATATATCGTCCAGACGGCCAAGGAACGGGGAGACATATGTAGCTCCGGCTCTGGCGGCAAGGAGCGCCTGATTAGCTGTGAAGATCAGCGTCACGTTCGTCTTAACGCCCTCAGCCGCAAGGACTTTCACAGCCTTTAATCCCTCTGCCGTCATCGGGATCTTCACTACCATGTTCGGATGGATCTTTGCGATGTCTCGCCCTTCTTTTATCATTCCTTCTGCATCTGTCGTGGTCGCTTTGACTTCTCCGCTGATCGGTCCGTCCACGATGGAAGCGATCTCAGCGATCACATCCTCGAACACCCGCCCCTCCTTGGCTATTAATGACGGGTTTGTCGTTACGCCGCATATCACGCCCATGTCATTGGCCTTTCTGATGTCGTCTACATTCGCCGTGTCAATAAAAAATCTCATCTTCGTTCCTCCTTAAAACTGGACAAATTTATTGCTTCTTTCCTGATTATATCGGTAAAAAAAACACCGGTCAACAGGCTGAAAAATTATTAACAAATAAAACCATTAAATAAATGCGATTATCATACTGATTTTATTTATATTAATTAATATTTAACAACAACCTATTTGATCAGCGCTTATATTTTGGGCTTATCCAGAGTTTCAGATCAGGGATCGCCAAATTATATTATTAATATTATTCGCTATTTTATTAATTTTCTTTTTTTCGACGCCGGATACGAAGTTGTCCCCCGCACAACGATCTTCGGTTCATATTCTACATGGTAGATGCTGACCGGCTCCATCTCTGTATATCTTTTTATCCGGGAACTCATTTTTTTCATGATGATGTCACATGCGTCCATCCCTTTGTAGATAACGAAATGTTCGATCGTGGTGAGAGATACTTTTTTGACTTTCGCAAACAGCGTATTGTCGCAGCCCATAACGGACATGTCTCCCGGCACTTTGTATTTCTCGTCATAGAGAGCGTCCATGATACCAAACGCGATCATATCGTTAAGGCCGACGATCGCCGTCAGCTCCCTGTGTTCCCTCAGCAGCTCCTTTGTCAGGTCATAGCCGATCCTGTACTCTGAGTCTACTCCGGGCACATCCTTATCCATCTGCTCATCTGCGGACTTGATGACGACATGATCCCTGAGCCCCACATTCTGAAATTCTTTGAGAAATCCTTCTACCCGCTTCGACCGCTGCTTCTGCCTCACTGTAAGAGGAGGCGCCACATAGCCCACATCCTGGTGTCCGAGTTCGAGCAGATGGCGCGCCATAAGGCGTCCGAGCTTCGAGTTGTCCAGTTCTACGGCGTCCACGCTCAGCTTCTCATTCTGATTGTTGACGATCACAACAGGGATGCGTTTCGAGAGTTCCTCCACCTGAGCCATAAAACACTGGCTCGGATTACACATATAGATGATCCCCTGGGGATTCAGAGCGGACGTCATCTTCAGATACCGCTCTTCCAGTCTGAGATCCCTCTGTGTATTGCATACAAAAATCCCGAACCCCTGCTCCGCAGCACGGGATTCGATTCCCTGGAGCAGCATGACATAATAAGGGTTCGTGAGATTCGGGCTGATGACTACAAGGAGATTCTCTCTTCGCTCTTCCTTTTTCTTCCTGCGTCTGGGCAGTTCATATCCCAGTTCCGCTGCCGCTTCTTCTACTCTCTGTACGACTTCTTTGGAGAACGAGACATTATATTTCTTGTTCAGGACCATAGATACCGTTGCCTGTGATACCCCGGCTTTCCTTGCCACATCAGACGACGTCGCCTTTCTTTTTCCCATATCAGACCTCACCTTATATCTGCTGTCCGGGCCGCTACAGTTCTGTCCTGCCCTCAAGCGCCCGCAGCAGAGTAACCTCATCGATATACTCCAGGTCTCCGCCCACCGGCACGCCGCTGGCGATCCTGCTCACCTTAATTCCCGCAGGCTTGATGAGCTTGCTGATATACATCGCGGTTGTCTCTCCCTCAAGGCTTGAGTTGGTCGCTATGATCACCTCGTCCACATCGCCCTGAAGACGCTCCATCAGTTCTTTCAGGCGGATATCTCCCGGACCGATCCCAAGCATCGGAGAGATGGCCCCGTGGAGTACATGATATACACCGTTATACTTTCCTGTCTTCTCATATGCCGCCAGATCGCGCGGCGTCTCCACGACCATGATCGTCTTCTTATCGCGGTCAGAACTGCTGCAGATCGGACAGATCTCCTTGTCCGTCAGAGTGCAGCATATCTTGCAGTATCTGACATTTTTCCTTGCTTCCACGATAGTCCGGGCAAGTCCCTCCACCTGATCTACAGGCATATTTATAACGTGGAAAGCAAGCCTCTGTGCGGACTTACTTCCTATACCCGGCAGACGGGAGAACTCTTCGATCAGCCGGCTGATCTGGTTACTGTAATAATCCATCTGTCGCACTCCTGTCCTGGCGTATAGACCGGACGTTCATCAGAACATCCCCGGTATGCCGCCGCCAAGTCCTCCTGTCAGCTTCGACATCGCTGATCCGCTCTCCTCTTCCACCTGGCGAAGGGCTTCGTTCGCAGCAGCCACGATCAGATCTTCCAGCATCTCGATATCGTCGGGATCCACCACTTCTTCCGAAAGTTTCACTTTCAGCACTTCACGTTTTCCGGATACTGTAACTTCCACTGCTCCGCCGCCCGCTGATGCCGTGAACTCTTTCGACTCCAGTTCTTTCTGCTGTTCCTCCATCTGACGCTGCATGCGCTGCGCCTGCTTCATAAGATTTGCCATGTTTCCCGGCATGCCTCCGCCGGGAAATCCGCCACGTTTCGCCATATCTAATCCTCCACTGTTATCTCCATATTGATCTTTTGTTCGATGTCCACGAATGTATCTTCAAAGTATCTGCCCTCTTCCACATGCCGCACTTCCACTTCGACCTTTTTCCCTGTCCTTTCCTCGATAATGGATTCCAGCTCCTGCACATGATCCTCTCTTCCCACCATGCTCGCCGCAAGACTGTCCGGCAGGACGATCAGAAGCCGGTTTTCTCCGCCAAGGCTCAGACGGGCTTTTTTAAGATACGTTCTGATCATGCCCGATGTCTCGCCCGCGATGGACCGGAAGTTCTTCACTACTTCCTGCACGTCTTCGGGTATCGCGGCCGACAGCGTCTTCTGAACATCCTCTCCTGCCGCCCTGCCGCCGCCTTTTCTTTCCTGCTCTGCGCAGGCAGCCCCGGCCTGCGGATACCCGCCCTGTGACTGCATCTGCACTGATCTTTCGATACCCTTTTCCACCTTTTCTTCCACCGCACGGATGCGGTCCAGCAGGGAATCCTGTGAGCTTTCCATCGCAGGGATGCACAATCTGATGAGAGCTACCTCGAGCATCACACGCTTCTGCGTGGCATATCTCAACTGGCCGGAAAGTTCGGAAAAGACGCGGATGTAGCGGAACAGCATATCTTCCTCGATCATCTGTGCCTCTTCTTTAAGCTGCATCATATTTTCCGTAGATACATCAAGAACATCCTCTATATTATCAGAAGTTTTTACCAGAAGCAAGTTCCTCAGATACCATGTAAAGTCCGCCGTTAGCTGGGTGAGTTCCCGACCCTGCGTAACAAGATCTTCCACCACGTCCAGCACCCCGGACACATCTCTGGCTATCACTTTGCGCAGCAGCCGGCTGAACACATCCGTATCCACTGCGCCCAGCACTTCGAGCACATTATCATATGTGACTTTCTGTCCCATATAAAATGCGATGCACTGATCCAGGAGGCTCAGGGCGTCTCTCATGGAGCCGTCGGCGGCTTTTGCAATATACCGGAGCGCTTTCTCCTCCACTTCCACCTGTTCCGCTTCCATGAGTTCTTTCATGCGCTCTGTGATCGTCTCGATGCTGATCCGCTTGAAATCATAGTGCTGGCACCGCGAAAGGATGGTGATCGGTATCTTGTGCACTTCTGTGGTAGCCAGAATAAATACCACATACTCCGGCGGCTCCTCCAGCGTTTTCAGCAGCGCATTGAACGCGCCTATGGACAGCATATGCACCTCGTCGATGATATAGACCTTGTAGCGCCCCTCTGTCGGGCGGTAGGCGACTTCCTCGCGGATCTCTCTGATATTGTCGACTCCGTTGTTGGAGGCCGCGTCGATCTCGATCACATTCATGGACGAGCCCTCTGCGATGGCTCTGCACATCCCACATTCTCCGCAGGGGCTTCCGTCCGCCGGCTGTTCGCAGTTTACCGCCTTTGCAAATATCTTGGCGACTGTCGTCTTTCCGGTTCCTCTTGTCCCGCAGAAAAGATATGCATGTCCGATACGGTCAGCCCTGATCTGATTCTGCAATGTTGTAATGATATGATCCTGCCCTTTTACATCCTTAAACCCGGTCGGGCGAAACTTCCTGTAAAGTGCCGTATATGACATGTATCACACCTCGATCAGATATTTTCCTGCCCCGGATCTTACTCATCGCCGAAGCTGATGCCGATCATCCTTGCCTCTTCGATCAGGCTGCATTTCGGGTCTACCGTCTTTAACTTTCCTGCCACTTCGGAAAGCGGGACTTTGGTCGTCTCCCCGTTTCTCATAGCCACCATATAGCCGTATTTTTCATCAAGGATGAGCTGAGCGGCCTTTGCTCCCACACGGGTGGCGAACACTCTGTCATACGGGCACGGAGATCCGCCTCTCTGGGTATGTCCGGGCACTGTGATGCGGACTTCCTTGTCCGTCTCCTGACGGATCTGCTCCTCCAGTTCATAAGCAATGGAAGGATATTTTCTCTTCGCCAGTTTTTCCTTATACTCTTTCTTTGAGAGCCTGGCGTCTTTCTTTGAGATCGCACCCTCCGCCACTGCAAGGATGGTAAACGGTTTGCCCGCTTTGGAACGCCCTTCGATCACTTTCTTGATCGCTTTTATGTCATACGGAATCTCCGGGAGAAGGATAATGTCCGCCCCGCCCGCGATACCCGCATGGAGAGTGACATGCCCTACCTTGTGTCCCATAACTTCGATGATGAACACCCGGCTGTGTGAAGTTGCCGTTGTGTGTATCCTGTCGATCGTATCGGATGCGATATCCACAGCGCTCTGGAATCCGAACGTCATGTCCGTTCCCCACAGGTCATTGTCTATCGTCTTGGGAAGTGTAATGATATTGAGTCCTTCCTCCCTGAGCATGTTCGCCGTCTTGTGCGTCCCGTTTCCTCCGAGGATGACAAGGCAGTTCAGGTTCAGCTTATGATATGTATGCTTCATAGCCTCCACCTTGTCAAGTCCGTCTTTATCCGGCACTCTCATCAGCTTGAACGGCTGTCTGGATGTGCCGAGGATCGTGCCGCCCCGCGTCAGGATACCTGAAAAGTCCTTGCTCGTGAGCATGCTGAAATCTGCATAGATCAAACCTTTATATCCATCTTTAAAACCGTAGATCTCCACGTCGTTCCTCTTAGAGCAGACTCCCTTTACAACGCCCCTCATTGCCGCGTTGAGCGCCTGGCAGTCTCCTCCGCTTGTCAACATTCCGATACGTAACATATTGATTTCCTCCTTTATCACGCCGCCGCCCGATCCTTTATATCCTGCGCGGTCTGTCCCTCTGCACCGTATATTTCCACGCCGTATTTCCCGGTAGACAGGATAAGCAGCCGACTTTATCCGACTGCTTATTATTATACCCTATTTGTGATTTCCATTCAACAACAGGGAAATTTTAAATATCTTTTCCTCTTTAAGTATTTCGTCAAAAAGATCACGGCGACATAAGTGATATCACTTCTGGCGCCGTGCTGCATGTCTCTTTATAAAGCTGAAGAATATGGGTTATAGTCTTTTTAACAGGGCCTCTCTCTGCTCCTCATATCCCGGTTTGCCGAGCAGTGCGAACATGTTTTTCTTGTAGCTCTCAACGCCCGGCTGGTTGAACGGATTAACGCCGAGTAAATATCCGCTCACGCCGCATGCAAACTCAAAGAAATAGAACAGTTCGCCGAGATAATATTCGTTCTGCTCCGGGATTTTCACCATAAGGTTCGGTACATTTCCGTCTGTATGTGCGAGGATCGTACCGTTCATCGCACTCTTATTGATAAAATCGACGTTCCTGCCCGCAAGGTAATTCAGTCCGTCCAGATCTACCGGCTCTTCATTGATGATGATCTCTTCCCTGGACTTTTCTACATTAAGAACTGTCTCGAACAGGACTCTGTTGCCGTCCTGAATGAACTGCCCCATAGAGTGCAGGTCTGTCGTAAGGTCTACAGACGCCGGGAAGATACCTTTCTGATCCTTGCCCTCGCTCTCGCCGTAAAGCTGTTTCCACCATTCGGACACATAGTGCAGGCTCGGCTCATAATTCGCCAGCACCTCCACAGTTTTGCCCTTACGCAGAAGAATGTTTCTTACCGCCGCATATTTCATCGCATCGTTGTCAGCGAAATCATTTTCGATCGCAGCCTTTCTTCCTGCTGCCGCGCCTTCCATCAGCTTATCGATGTCAGCGCCGCTCACAGCGATGGGAAGCAGTCCTACTGCCGTCAGTACGGAAAAACGTCCTCCCACATCATCCGGCACTACAAATGTCTCGTATCCCTCTTCTGTCGCGAGATTCTTAAGGGCGCCTTTCGCCCGGTCAGTTGTTGCATAAATCCTCTTTGCAGCTTCTTCTTTGCCATACTTTTTCTCCAGGATCTCCTTGAATACACGGAAAGCGATCGCAGGTTCTGTAGTCGTGCCTGATTTGGAGATCATATTGATCGAAAAATCTCTGTCTCCTACCACGTCGATCAGATCTTTGATATAAGTGCTGCTGATGCTGTTCCCTGCATAGTAGATCTCAGGGGACTTACGGATGTCTTTGGATACCATATTTGCAAAAGAATGTCCGAGGAACTCGATGGCAGCTCTGGCTCCCAGGTAGGAGCCGCCGATCCCGATCACGAGAAGGACTTCTGAATCCTGGCGGATCTTCTCCGCAGCTTTCTTAATGCGTGCGAACTCTTCTTTATCATAATCCACCGGAAGATCGATCCATCCAAGGAAATCATTTCCCGCGCCGGTCTTAGAGAGCAGCTTGTCTTTCGCCTGTGCAGCCAGCTCGCTCATGTACTGCATCTCATGCTCCTGTACAAAACTGCATGCTTTTGAATAGTCAAATGTTACTTTGCTCATCATTATCCTTCCTCTCTGATATCTGATACTCTTCAAATATCATTGTCATCATTTGAATCCCGGCGCTGACACGTACAGCCGCTGCCGACACTCTATGCATATTTTACCAAATCTGTATACCTTATTCAAGTTAAAAGCTGTTAAGTTAAAGGCTGTCAGGCCAGAAATTCTTCCAGTATCTGCCGGATCGCCTCCTCTCTGAGCGCCGGGCGTTCGTCTTCGGCTCCTCCGTGAGCTGCGTGGCGCGCCGCCTGTCTCGCCGCTTCCCCTTTCTCCCGGTTTCTCGGTTCTCCTTCAATGCTGATCGGAAGTCCTCTTTCTCTCCCGTCTCCGGCTCCGTCCGCCCCTGCGGCAGCCCTGTCGTTTCTTCCCGATAAGTCTCCTGACGGAGCGTTCCTGTCTGTTCTCCCGGAATCCGCACTGGCAGAGCGCACGCCCGGATCTGCTTCGGCCAAAGCTTCCTCAAAATCCGTATTTGCCCGGTCGTATCTGTCCGCTCCCCTGGCAGTTCTGTCCGCCGGTTTTCTGCGCCCTGTTTCCTCCGGGACTCCGGCGCCTGCATATGCCAGTTCGCCTGCATTACCTGCATTTCTGGAAGATCTGACGTTTCTGCCCCCTCTTCCTTTCCGCCTCTGCTCCTGCTTCATATATTCGGCAGTCTCCTCTGCTGACTGTACATTCTTTCCATTTCCCTCTGCAGCGATTACGTCGATGGACTCCCTGTCCCTTGAGCTCTGTCGTCTCAGACGGAACGTGCATATATTCTCAAGATAGTCTGCCATATACATTCTGACTGCGTTTACCTTATATGGTTCATCCGTCAGATGCATGACTACCCAGAGTATCACCATCTCAGCGATCCCTGCTGCTATATATTGATAAACGGGCTCTGAGAACCCGGAAGAAAAGTAAAGTACTGACGCTCCCAGCGCAGCCAGTATCCCTGCAAGCCATACAGATATGATCTCTATCTGTCTCCATGTATGTATGCGGAATAAAAATCCCCGGTATTCATAAATGTATTTTTCCACAAATGCATCGATGTTTTCTACGGAATCCCGTATCATGCATGCATGTTCGTATTTGGCTCTCACGAGCTTCATCAGTCTGTGTGTGCTCTTCGGCATGTTTCCTGCCGCTTTCACCAGTCTGTGCAGTGTGAACGAATTGATGATCTTAGCCAGCACTCCCAATACACCGATCGCCACCATGAGATATGTGATGACGCTGGTGTCCGCTGCCAGTCTCTCTAACATAGCAAACCCTCCTGTTATATTATTCTCCCACAATGTCCCCCGCGCAGTGTTTTTTGTGCACTTGTCCTTACGACGGCGCTTATTGTGTTTGTGGTAATTATAGTCCATCCCGGGCGGGTTGTCCTCAAAAACCGTTCTACATATTTCTACAGCGCACCGGCGGTCCGGCGGGGAAAATGTATTCTGAACTGTCTTCGTTCTTATATTAAGAAAACCCTCGAAAACATTAACATAAAATACTTTCACCCTGAGGTTCACCCCCATATCCGCATTTTCTTCTCAATGTCATATCCTGTCAGATAAATCTGAAACATGACACACGAAAATGACCGCTTTACTTTTGTTCTGCCGTCTGCTATAATTTCGTAACAGTTCAGCCATCAGGAACAGCGCGGGCTGATCTATGCCTGCATAGAAATCAGAACGTCCTGTTCCTGATGAGCTTAGCGCCCCCTGATGAGCAAAGATGCGGCGCAGCCGCGGGCAGCACGTTAGTGCGGCTTTGCGAATGGCGCGGGCTGAACTGTTACATAATTTCAGCCATCAGGAACAGCGCGGGCGATATTGTATATAGTAATCAAGGAGGTTCTTTTTGCAATGGATTACAGACCGAAAGGCGTCTGCTCTCAGCAGATTCATTTTGACATAGTAGATGATAAAGTAAGAAACGTATCTTTTCTGGGCGGGTGCAGCGGCAACCTCCAGGGGATATCCCGCCTGATAGAGGGAATGAACGTCAATGAAGCGATCACCCGGATCGAGGGCATCAAGTGCGGATTCAAATCCACCTCATGTCCCGATCAGCTCGCACAGGCATTAAAAGAGGCAGTCGGTCAGTGACTGCCCCTTGTCTTTCTGCCATCTCAGCGATCCGTATGTCCGCCTTGTATCTCTTCCACAATGCTTCTGATCGTCTCAACATCCTCCTCAAACATGCCAGCGATCTCTTCGATCGTTAAGCCTTTGTCCATCTTCTTCTTTGTCAGTTCCCTCAGTTTACTGCGTTCCCCCAATGCGCGCCCTTTTTCGATACCTTTCAGTTCCCCTCGTTTCAGAGCACTGTTCATCTGGGAATTGTAATCTCTTATCGCTCGTTCCCGGGCTTCATATTCCAGCTTTGCGCGCTCATCCGCACTCAGCTTTTCCAGTTCTTTATATGCCTCTTCGATATACTCGTCTGTTTTTGCCATATCCTCGAACTCCTTTCGGTTCTTCCCTCCGAGGAAGCGCATCCACTTGATGATGTCCTCACTGCTCTGTATCGATCCCGGCAGCTTTTTGAGTTCCAGGATCTGTATCTCCATCAGATCTGTATACTTTTTCCCGGAATCTTCATCACAAAAGCATATGGTACGGTGGCATTTCTCATCGTCGTTGAAATAGATAAAATCCAGGATACTCACATGGATGCATTTCTTCAGATTGTCATATGGTTCGCCTCTCTTTAACTGATCTGTAAATATCCTGCTCAGATAGAACAGACTTCGGGCGTCCCAGTTTTCAAAGTAAGCAACCTGCATCTCCATGTCGATCTGACTCTTATCTTCCATCATCACCCTTACGTCCAGGATCCCCAGCTTGTCGTCTGAATATTCCTGCCTGAGTTCTGTTGGAAGCAGCATCGTGTCGTGGATGGATACCGGGTCTGTCTTCAGGAGTGATGCAATGAAGCCTCTCCTCACTTTCGGGTTACTCATTAATCCCTTAAAGCAGATGTCAACGGTGGGAAGCATTATAAAATTGTCGTTCTTTTTCTCCATATATCCTCTCCTGTGCTGCTGCGGCAGGAAAGGACATCCCTGTGCTTATTTTAGCATAACAGAGTATTATGTAAAGCATAAAAGAATAATATCCTCTGCCGCCGGGCAGATGTGCTGAACTGTTTACTAATGATTTGTTTTTATCAGGTTTTCATTGAATTTTTGCCATGAACATGGGATAATAAAAGTTACTGATCGGAAATGCCGTTATGGAAACGTTTCCCCGAACTCTCAAAAGGGATCTGTTTTTTCTGATATATATTAAGATATTAAGGAATTAAACTCCCTTAAACCCTGAGAGCAGCCGCCATATGTACGGCCTTGTTTTGTGGTGTTTCTCGGAACAGGTCTCTCAAATTTATATTAATCTGATTGTTAATAGTTTCCGCGGCGCACTGTGGCGGCTGCTCTCAGGGTTTAAGGGTGATAAATTAAAGTGTTATGTACTGTTATTTATGGAAGCATAATTCCGTCTGTAACAGAAGCAGACTCATCATACGCACCAGCGGCTGTACCCGCTATGTGGTTAGCCCTCACCCGGTAATAGTAGCCTCTGTCTACTGTGACGACTTTGGCGGTCGAGAGGAAGACATCGTCATGCGACTCCTCCATCCACCAGTCAACCTGCCACCATTCGTCCAGATCTTCCTGGTACTGATCGACATAGACGATCGTGGCCATATATTCCACTTCCTGATTGGCTGTCGTGGATGCGTAAGCATATACTCTTGTGAGTCCTGCCTTTGAGATCGTACACACGCCGTCCATCAGGTAATAGCCTCTCGCCATACGGTCGGCCGTTGTTCCGGTAGAACTTTCCTCCTCCGTGAGATAAGAACCGTCTACTTTTTTAGGTTTTGTGTCTGACGCTTCTGCATTGATCACTGACGTCATCATCATCGTACACACGATCGCCAAACTGCATACCATTGATAAAATACGTTTTTTCATCTTTTGCACCTCTGCTGATCATTCATTTGCTCCCCTGTTAAATAAACAATCAACTCGCAGAATACTTACGCATTTTCATCATAAAATATCATATTTTTTAAAATTTTTTCAAATTCATCCTTTTCCATCGCGCCTTTTATCTCGTATTGAGCGTCCATGTACTCGAAGTCTGCCGTATATCTGTTCTCATCCGAGTCTTTTACATCATATTCTTTAACTTTTGCAGATATATTGCCGGATACGCTGACATTATACTCCCGGATCAGTTCATCCGGTTCAATCTGCCCCTGAGAAGAATCCTTGTCATTCATGTACATACTGTATTTAATTATTTTGTCATGATACGTATACAAAAGGACTGCATTTTCCTGTTCACCGTCTATCTCGAATTCTTTCAGGCTCATTCCTCTCGGTATATAGCCAAATCTCACAGGATATATACCAAGCTTCTGCCTTATCTCATTAAAAACCTGTACTTCATCCAGATCCCTGGTTTCCTGAGAGTCCATCTGCTCTACGTTAATAACTGATAAGTCCTCCTCCCCCGCAACTCTATCCCACAACACTTTCCAGTAGGACTTACTCCCGGTTCCAGTCATCACGCTGCCGAATACAAGAATGACCGCAGCCGCCAGCGCCAGAAAGAGCCGGCGTCTTTTTCTCATGTGGCGCACTTTCTTTTTATATCTCTTATCGTATTCATACTCCTGTATTTTTTCAAAGAGAGAAGTCTCCATATCTTCAGACACAATTATATCATCAAGATCATCTCTGCTCCTGATCTCTTTTTCTATCTCTTTTGCGTCTCTGTCGACTTCTTCTTTCAGTGACAGCTTTTTAAGTTCTATCATTCTTTACACCTTTTCTGCCCTATCTTTTCCTTGACTTTTCACCAAATAAGGTTAAGATGAAATTAGCTTTAATATGACTATTTCTGGAGGTTATTGTTTTATGAAACGAATCATTTTAACCGGCGGTGGCACTGCCGGACATGTTACTCCTAATATCGCCCTGATACCCAGACTCCAGGAACTGGGATATGATATTCAGTATATTGGTTCATACAGCGGCATTGAGAAAGACCTCATAGAGCCTCTCGGCGTTCCCTATCACGGGATCTCTTCGGGCAAACTTCGCCGTTATTTCAGCGTACAGAACTTCACAGATCCGTTTCGAGTCGTCAAAGGTTTTGGAGAAGCCCGCAGACTTATTAAAGATCTTAAGCCTGACGTCATCTTTTCCAAAGGCGGTTTCGTATCTGTACCTGTCGTCCTGGCCGGAAAGCGGTGCAAGATCCCTGTCATCATCCATGAATCGGATATGACTCCCGGGCTCGCCAACAAGATAGCTCTTCCTTCCGCCACCAGGGTATGCTGCAATTTCCCCGAGACTCTTGACTTCCTTCCAAAGGGAAAGGCTGTCCTCACCGGTTCTCCGATACGTCAGGAGCTCCTATCAGGCAATAAGATCGCCGCGATGGACTTATGCGGGTTCACGGCCGACAAGCCCGTCATCCTTGTGATAGGAGGTAGTCTGGGCTCTGTTGTTGTTAATAACGCGGTCCGTAAAAGTCTGCCGCGCCTTCTGGAACAGTTCCAGCTCATCCACCTGTGCGGAAAAGGCAAAACGGACGACTCTCTCAAAGATACAGCAGGTTATTGTCAGTTTGAATATATCCGGGATGAACTCCGGGATATATTTGCGCTCTCAGATATTGTAATCTCAAGGGCGGGCGCTAATGCCATCTGTGAATTGCTGGCTCTCAGAAAACCAAATCTTCTTATCCCCCTGTCGGCAAAAGCGAGTCGCGGCGACCAGATCCTGAACGCACGGTCGTTCGAGCGTCAGGGATTCAGCATGGTGCTCGAAGAGGAAGCTCTTACCGAGGATTCGCTTATATCATCTGTCCTCGGGCTCTATGAAAACCGAGGGACGTTTATCGATGCCATGAGGAATTCTGATCAGCAGGATTCGATCGACACGATTATCTCATTTATCGAAGAAGCCTCCTCCGATAAGTAACTCCGGTATCTTCTGATATCCTTTTATCGATATTTACGTTTCATCAGCAGATGTCTCAGCGGGCATCTGCTTTATTTTATTCTGTCTGCTTATTTATCCTGTCTTTTCATTTCTTCATACTCTGCACCAAATGTTCTGTTTATCCACTTTCTAGCTCTGTGCAGTATACTGTGAAGAACAGGCAGGCGTATTCCCATCATGTCGGCTGCCTTTGCCTGCGGTATCTCCAGATAATAAACGAGGATTACCGCCTCATACCATCGTGGATTCTTCTCCATCAGTTCCGCAAATATCTTTTCATGAAGTTCTCTTCTGCTGCGTTCAAGCTCATTTTCAGCATACTCATCTTCCGCACTCTCCCTCAGGGGTTCTTCTGTCTGATGTGTTTCGTCATCTATCTGCAGTATTTCCCGATCGTGCTTCTTTTTGTAATTCAGAGCTGCATTTTTAGCGGTAGTAAACAGCCATGAAGAGATATTTCCATGCTTCAGATCTTCAAATCCTGTGTACAGTTTTATGAATGTATCCTGAGTTATGTCTTCCGCCGCATCGTAATTATTACCTGAATAAATGTATGCCGCTTTCAGGACGAGATTTTTGTATTCCTCATAAATCTCGTTGAATTCACGATTACTTGTCAACATAATTACTCCGGTTTATTTCATTTTTTTGAGTATCTCATTTTTTACTTCTTCCGTCAGCTCGCCTGACTGCCAGCCGAGCCCGACCTGATCTCCCTCATATCTGGGAATCAGGTGTATATGGAAATGAAATACCGTCTGTCCCGCACACGTTTCGTTATTCTGCACGATGTTGTACCCGTCGCAGCCAAGCACATCCGTCATCTTCGTTATCATCTTTTTGGCAAGCTTCATCGCCCTGGCTGCCGTTTCCCCGTCAATATCATACAGATTTCGGAAATGCTCTTTCGGCAGTATGAGCGCATGTCCCTTTGACGCCGGACCCAGATCCAGGATCACCCGGAATTCATCGTCCTCATGAAGTGTTGCAGAAGGGATCTCTCCCGCTGCGATTTTACAGAATATACATTCTCTTTCTTTCATCTTCATTCCTCTTTTCGCAGATTATTTCTGATTGTAGTATAGACCATTTTCTGGAAAAAGAGAAGTTTTTTATGCCTAAAATAGTCTGGATCCCAAATGGCGTGTTCCGGCTCTCCTGTCGAAATCTGTCGTGTAGATCCTGTTGAACAAGCCCCGTTCGCATGCTAGACTAGTGGTTAGCGGAGCCGTTGGCACTATTTTAATAACTGCAGAAAAGAGGAATCTGGTATGCTCACTAATATCGATCTCAACAAAATGAATCATCTGATGGAACAGAATAAGGATACGAAGCAGATCATCTCGCAGCTTCTGGAAAATCACCACACAGCAGTATCTATGATCGCGCATGAAATCCGCAATCCCCTGACTCTCGTATCCTCATCCCTTCAGATCATGGAGGCGCAGCACCCGGAAGTCAAAGAATTCCACAACTGGAAGCTGATGATGGAGGACGTACGTTTCATGTGCGATCTGCTAAATCAGTTGTCCACCTTTAACAACAGCAGTACGCTGCACCATTCGGTATTCTCCATCGAAAAGCTTCTGAAAAATATCTCTGTCTCCTTTGCCATATCTCTGGACGCCTCGGACTGCGATATCGAATTTTCTTCTAAGATCGCATCGGGAATGGGTGATTTTACCGGAGATAAGATCAAACTGGAAGAAGTCCTCCTCAATATCCTCCAAAATGCCCGTGACGCTGTAGGAGAATCCGGCTCCATCTTTCTTTCCGCTGAGCGTCTAAGTGATAGTATTGTGATACGGTGCCGGGACACCGGGTGTGGGATACCAGATGAACGCATAGATACGATCTTCGATATGTTCGTCACTTATAAAGAAAACGGGACCGGCCTTGGCCTGTCGTCTGCCAAACGCATCGTGGAAGCGCATGGAGGCGCTCTCACAGTTGATTCTGTTCCTGATAAAGGAAGCGTTTTTACCGTCACGCTTCCAGCCTGATGTGTCTGTCAGTTATGATACGTATTTCTTCGATAAAGGACGGCTGCCAGGAGAAATCCACTCACGAGTCCGCCGATGTGAGCCAGATTATCTACTCCGCTGCTTGTCAGACCGAAGTAAAGACTCAGCACGACCATGACAAGCATACCGCGCCCGGACAGTCTTCCCAGTTTCCCTCTATTGGATATGACCACAAAGAGCAGAGCCCCCATGAGCCCGAATACCGCTCCTGACGCTCCGGCCGATACGATTTCTTTACCGACCGTCACATCATACCAGAATGAAAGGATATTTCCTGCTATCCCGCTCACAAAATAGACGATCAGAAATCTGACCTTTCCTGTCTCCGGCTCCAGATTCCATCCGAGAGCGCCCAGCATGACCATATTGTTGAGCAGGTGCTCAATCCCGAAATGCAGGAACAGGCACGTAACGATCCTGTAATACTCGTGTCCCTTTAAGACAAGGGGGTCATACATGGCTCCATGCTGTATCATAAACAGCGGGTCTTCCGTATCTCCAAACATAGTCAGAGCCAAAAATACCACTGCATTTATAACGATCAGACTTACAGTACAGACAGCTTCCGGTGTTCTCTTCACATCATGTCCTCTTTTCTATCAGAATCTACCCTGCGGTCTTTTTATTATAAGATACCCTTTCACTCATGTCCATCCATTTCCGTTATCAGATCTTTCCATTCGCCCCATCGCCCGCTTTTTATCCTGCGGACCGCTCTTTTGATCCGTCCATACCGCACAGGCGGCTCTCTGACTGAATCTGCATATTTGTCCATTATGTTGTTTTCGTCATCTTCCGTCTCCAGATCAAACAGAGCATCCTGCGGCATGTCGCTGTCCTCCTGTTCTTCTCTGCGACTGTCCTCCTGTTCTTCTCTGCGGCATTCCTCTATGATCTTTCTGAGTTTAAATCCTTCCTGCATCGTGTCTTTATGTAGCCGATATACAAGAAAGATTCCTTTCGTATCACGATAATCCAGTTTTTTTACAAAATACTCCGTCATCTGATGAAATGACCGGCACAGAGACGGTCTCTTCTCCATACTTTCTCTGGATACCGGGAGATAGCAGAATCTGTGCTTTCCTCCTTCAATGAATACCATATCCGGCGTCAGGATGATTCCGTCAGGATCGAGCAGATGGCCGACTACGTCCTCGACTGTACCAAGCAGATCTTCGATAAATCTTTCTACATCCTTTCTTTTCATTTCACATACGCTGTACTGCTTTTCCATACTGATCCCGCCATTTATTCGATAGCTGTATCTGCTGTCTCCGTCTCTTCCGCTCCCTTTCACTTTGATCAGACCGGCGATATCGTTCGCACTGAGCATACGTATCTGATAGTCTTCCCTGTAAGGCAATTTCAGATCGATATGGATATCCGTATGTTCCCAGCCATTTTCGTATGTTACTTTCATTGCAGTATCACCCCTGTCCGTCTAAGGGCCTCTTCAGGCCTTACTGTCTCCGCTCTCTGACATATTTCAAGTTTCATGATATTTCTGTCGGCTGACGCTGATACTTCGACGCCGTCTTCGCTCTCACTGACTGTAACAGATACATCTGTCATATAGATGAGTTTCCCTTTTGTTCTTTCATAAAAGAACGTCTCAAGGTCGTACACAGTGTCCGCCCTCCTTGCCGCCTGTGTTCCCAGAACGGCCGTCTCGCTGGCCGCTGCGTTCAGCACTGCTTTATCGTGATAATAAAATACTGCGTGAACGATCAGTACAAACAGTCCCAGGAACAGTGGGATAATGTACGACATTTCAACGACTGTACTTCCTTTTACTTCTCTTCTTCTCTTTTTTATCTCTCTAATAAGCTCCAAATAGCATCCCTCCTATGTAAGCGACTGTCAAAAAAGGGACAAAGGCAAAAGAGGATTTTCTGTGAAATCTTTTTCTCACCAGCATATAGATTGAGAACACAGCCGCAATGAAAAAAGCTGTCATCAGTACTGACAGGACGCCCCAGAATCCGAGGAAGCTTCCCATGATCGTGATAAGGATGCTGTCCCCATATCCGAAAGCCTCCCGTGTCGTCCTGCTCATAAGCAGGAACAAAGCGCCAATACATCCGCCCGCCGCAAGCGCTGTCAGAGGAATCTCTCTGTCACAGAATACTCCTGCCAGAGAAAATACAGCTCCCAGGAGCAGAACCAGAAGATTCAGTCTTTTCCATCTTATATCCATGGCCGCGAGCACACACAGGTATCCTGCAAACAGTACTCTGCATATGAGCCAGTTATTTTCTGAAATTAATTCTGCTGCTCTTTCTAGTGCGAACATCTGGAACAACCTCCTATCCCGCTCACCTCTGCTCTCTCTACTGCATGGACTGTTCTTTTCAGGCCGCTGCAGCTTAGAGAATTATGATATTTACCTCCTGTCTCCGTAATATATACGCCCGTCATGGCGGATCCGAATACGCACTTGTCGCAGGCGTGATATCTTCCGCCGCTTTCATTTCTCATCGCTTCAAGTTCCGCCGCAGGGACATAGCTGATGGAAAGCTGCAGATAGGAACAGTTATAGTCTTCATGATAGACTGCTTCATTGTCTGTTATATAGACGATTTCTGCATCTCTGCCGCTCCTGCTGCCGCCCTGGAATCCTCTCCAGGCGCTGATAACAAAGTCTTCCTGCAATTCTGCAGACGGACTCATGAACAGCGGAAGCGGAAGCTGTATCTTGTAATCCACTGTGACCGACATCTCCCCTGACGCCGGCGAGATATGGGACTTCCAGCATGATATCCCTGATGTTCCGCCTTGTATGATGCTCCTGTCGATCCTGTCCTCACCGATAAGATCTACTATGTCTGATTTCAGTTTTATCGTGTTGAGTACCGGGAGGATAGCTGTCTCTTCCGCAGCTCTTTTCGCGGCGCTCTGCGCTGCTGAAAGGATGCTGATCCTTATGCTCTGCACCTCTACCATCCAGATGAGGCAGACTGCCGCAAACAGGAAAAGAGGGATCCCTATAGACGCCTCTGTCGTTACGCTTCCCCGCTTCCATGTTTTTTTTCCGTATTCTTTCATATTTCTGTATCTTTCTTATTTTTCGATGGATAATATTTCATTGTTATCTCCGGTACAGATGCCCTTTCAGATGTCATTTTGGATGTGCTTTTATTCGTGTGTATTTTGTCGCGCCGATTTTTTCCTTTCATTGATGATATATTCGTTAATGGTGATATAGTCCCCATGAGGGAATGGGGCAGGAAAGGGCATCTGCACCGGAGATAACTGTCTTATGATAGTTTTATACTGTATTCAGTTTTTAAATATTGTTACTCATATCCGAAATAAACAGGAAATGTGTATGTAAGCCCTCCGAATATCCGGGCCGTATTTTTTATTTCCAGTTTTGTGACGCAGCGATCCATTCTGATATGCTCCAGTCCGTATTCCGAAGCCAGGTTTTCCTCGATCCTGTCAAGTGTCCTCATCGTGATATCATCTGTATCTTTCAGGAACAGGAATGCTCTCAGGTAATCTTCATATGATATCCCGCCGGGCACATCCTCTCCCCCGGACTGTTCTGAATCGCTCCCAAGCGTAAGCAGGGACGACAGAGAAAGTTGCCAGTTGTCCGAATTTTTCATCAGCGCTGTTCTCTTTCCCGACAGGAGTGTGCGGATATCCACAACGCTCTCTCCCGCCGCCCATGCCAGAAGAATAAGCTGCTTTACCACCTCTGCCGCCCCCGGTATGAGGAGCACTGTCGTTATGGTGACGGCCAGAACCGTCACTTCCGCCTGTTTTGTCTGATCGCTCAGCAGATAAGCATAGTTCAGCGCCATACGTATCAGAAACAGTTGCATGAGCACCGCTTCCAGGTTCTCTTTATCCGTTGCTTTTCCCTCAAGGATATACTCAACCTCATAGGCCAGTGACCGGTCTTTATCATCAGAGACCTGTTCCGTCGCATTCCCGCTGTTCTGTGCCGACGTCTGCACGGCGTTCGTAAAGTTCATCAGGACATATTCGTCAAACAGCAGCCGTTCTTCAATCCCTCCTGTCCCCTGCCGTATCGGGAATGTTCCTTTTCCGCTTCTCAGAGTCCTGACGGATGCCTGATCTGAAGTATCTATCCCCAACCCGGACAGTTCCATGTCCTTTGGCATCACCACAGAAAGCACACCGGATTTTTCGATCTGTTCCAGGCACGTGAAAGGATTGCCTTCTGTTTCAATCTGCGCCCCTGTGTCCGGGGTGTCTGTCCGCCCGCCGTCTGTATCCGGCAGTGTCTCATCCGGCAGGGCCGCAGCCTCTCTCAGGCTCTCCACCTTGTCCATGATGCCCTGCTGTTCTCCTGCCATCTGTTCGCCCTGTATGCTCTCTTCTTTCCACTCAGACGTCATACCCGTAAGGTCGCGGATCATGGACAGCCCGTACTTCGTCTCCATATGTTCAAGCACCTGTTCCCTGAATGCCTGTCCGCCGTTGTCTGTCAGATACTGTATCCCTGTAATCTCATGTTCTATACCGGCAGTTCCGTAATACCTCATACGGTCAGTCAGATACTCCTCGTCATACTCTTTTGACCCGTAGCTTCCGTCTATGGCAAAAACGCTGTAATCTTCAAACATTTCCCTCTGGTATTCTCCAAATATGGAGAAAATCGCACGGTCCACAGTTAGCCTGCTGACATTCCCGGAGGTCTGTATGACGGATATCTCGAGTATTCCCAGCACAAAGGAGACGAGTAACACAAATACCATGCTAAGAAATGCTGTTATCTCTGCTTTGCTCATGTCCGCCTTCATCTGTATGCTCCTTATGCGCCCCTATGCTGCGTCAGATACCTGAGCTTTCTGAAACGATCTTGTCAAATATCGTATTGATGAGATCGATAAGCTGGTTCTTGAATATGAGCAGCAGAGCTATGACGATAACAAGGATCAGTACAAGCTCTATCACTGTGATCCCTGACACAGTCCTGCGAAAGATCGCCGGTTTTATTCGTTTCTCTTTTTTTATAATATTTTGTCCCTGTTTCATCTTTCCGGAAGCAGTTTTCATATCATTTTCTCCTCTCTTTCTTATTAAGATCATTTACTGTTCTATTATCCGATCGTTACCCGTTATCCGTCAGATCTGTATAGAGAAAAAAGCAGGGATGATCACGATGGCAAAGACTACGATCAGCATAAGGAACATAGGTATCATCAGTTTTGTACCTGCTTCTTCCCCCAGCTTTTTCGCCAGTTTCTTCCTGTCCTCGAACGCCTCCCCGGCCTCACGTGCAAGAAGGTCTGTCAGCCCTCTGGAGCCTTTTCTCAGATTTTGTGCAAGCATCGTGCCAAATTTCCTGTAGACTGATATCCTGCACCGGATCCCGTAACTCTCGTAACACTCGCTTTCAGGCACGCCTCCTTTTATCTGATACATGGCCGCGAGCATCTCTTCGTACGCCTTTCTCCTGTCTTTGTCTCCCCTTTTCTTTTCATAGTCGCCGGCGATGAGGAACCATGCCCGCCGTACCGTCATCCCCGCTCTGATATACAGGTTGAATTTATTGATAATCTGGGGATAGTCGACCTGCATCTGACGGATCATTTTCTTCTCCTTTTCTTTCTTTTTCTGACCTGCCGACACAACAAGCATGCATGACGCCCCGATCCCCAGTATGAGTACCGCAAACGCTCTTTCTTCGGCCCTGTAGCTCCAGTCCACCGGCTTTCCGTCTACACTCTCCGGCAGGATCATATATGCCTCCGTTTTCGTATCCTCATCGGCCTGCCTTACTTCTTTTTGCAGACTGTCCAGCAGCGCCTCATCTTCGCTTACTTCCTGAGGATAGACCATGACGAAGAATTCATGGACCGCCGTTTCTTCTCCGTACTTTAGTTCTGCCGTCAGCTTCACTAAAGTCCCGGCATCCGTCAGTTTATCCCTGCGGATCTTGCCCTGAAAATCGATTACATCATGGCGGTCCGTCTGCCACGACACGGAGATGTCTCTGTCAGGGATCTCTGTGATCAGATGAAGATCCGATCTCACTTCGTCGAGGCTCTCATTTTTGTCCAGAATAAGCGTTTCAAGTTCTTCCCCGGCCTGCACGAACGCTTCTTTTAATTCAGCGTCTGTATAGCTCCTGCCTGATACTTCGACGTCTATGTTCTCCTGAGTGTCTGCGATGGACGCTTTCATCCCGCTGACCTGATCCTCTCCGGCTGCGCCTCTTTCCAGTACTTTCTGTCCCTTTTCATTTGTTGCTATCTCCCGTGTGTTGTCCCACACGTATATGCAGGCAAAGCTGATGAGCGCTGCTGCCAGTACTATCGCCGCCTTTATATATACCGGGTCTTTTCTCACGGTTTCCAACAGTCTCACACGTCTCATATATTCCTTTTCTTTCTGTCCTCTTCTATACCTCGATGCAGATGATCTTTCTCCCGAACCGGTATGCGCCCAGATAGATCCCCAGACAGACTGTCATCACGACGGCTCCCGCCGGATTCCCATACAGAACGCTTAAAAACTCTCCGAACGTCAGCTTCATGTACAGGATGATAGCAAATGGCACTGCGCACATAATGTTAAACTCCAGCTTCCGGGAGGCAATCATCGTCTCGATCTCTTTCTCTGTGTCGATCTTATCGCTTATAATTCTCACTGTATTTCTGATTACAGCGATGCTGTCGCCTCCGCTTATCTTCGATGCTGCAAATACATTTACAAAGTTCTCCACATCCTCCTGTCCTGTGCGCTCTGAGAATTCTTCCAGCACGCTGACAGCAGTCATCTTCATATCCAACTGATGTGTCATCCTGTCGTATTCTTTTCGTATCCTCGTGTCCCTGCCGTACATCGGAGCAATATCTTTTCCGGCCTCTCTTATGGCATTCTCCACAGAGTATCCTGCTTTCAGCACTGATGCCATCGCCTGTATACTGTCTCTGAACTGTCCTCTGAATTCCGCTTCTTTTTTCTTTGACATATCCTCTATCCAGTCTCTCATATAGAACATCCATACAGGTATAAAGAGCGGCACAGCCGCAAAGGAACTGTAGAACACATAGCACATGACAGAAACGACCGCTGTTGTCCTGAGGATACCAAAGGCAAACTCAGATCTTCTGATATCCTGCCGCCACGAGTTTGTCCCGGTTTTTGATCTCTCCGACCTTCACAAGGCTTCCTTTAATTTTTTCATCTTTCATTCCCTCCTCTCTGAATTCATATAGTGTCCTGGTCTGTATCCTGCCGTCTTCATATCCTGTTACCTCCTCGATCTGGAGCACTCTCCTTGATTTATCCCTGAGCCTTCCCAGGTGGATGATAATATCCAGTGCAGATGCGATCTGCCGCTGTATAGCCTGGAGCGGAAGATCGATCCCCATCATCATCATTGTCTCGAGACGATGGAGCATATCTGCAGGATTGTTCGCATGGCCCGTCGACATGGATCCGCTGTGGCCGTTCAGCATGGCGGAAGATATCATATCTACCGTCTCCTCCCCGCGTACCTCTCCGACAATGATCCGATCCGGTCTCATGCGGAGAGCCGACCGGATAAGATCCCGTATCGTCACAGCTCCCTCACCCTCAAGATTTGCTCCCCGCGCCTCAAGGCGCACAAGGTTCTGCACTCCCTGTATCTGCAGCTCTGCATTGTCCTCGATGGTGATGATACGCTCCTCTTTCGGGATATAGTCGGACATGGCATTTAAAAATGTCGTCTTTCCGGCTCCTGTACCGCCGCTGACAAATATATTGTATTTTGCCCCTACCAGTTTCCTGATAAAGGACGCCGCCTCTTTTGTAAGGCTGCCCAGTCCGATGAGACGGGACATTGTTATCGCTTCGGCAGGAAATTTGCGGATCGTCAGGATGGGGCCGTTGACAGCCACCGGTCTGAGTACTATATTGACGCGGGATCCGTCCGCAAGCCGGGCGTCCGCGATCGGGAATGCTTCATTGACATAGCGGTTCGCCTCACCGGCGATCTGCTGTATTACGTCATTGAGTCTCTCTTCGGACAGGAAATGCCGTTCGGACCGGTACAGCTTTCCTCCTTTCTCGTAAAAAATATTCTCCGTACCGTTTACCATGATCTCGGTAACTGCATCGTCCTCCAGCAGATCCTGCAGGATGTCCAGTCTGCGGAATGCGTTGAACAGTTCCCTGCTGATCCGTATCTTATCGCTCAGGGATATATATTCTTCCTTTCCCGACTCGTCGAGCACCGCCAGTATGATATCCTGGAGTTCCTCCTCCCCTGTCTCTTTTGACATGTCCAGACGGAGAAGCACTTTCTCATAGAGCAGTTCTGTTTTTATCATGCTGTCCGCCATTCCTTTCTGTACTCTTTCTCTTCTTCATCTGCTTTTTGACCGTGTGGCGCAATATCTCTTCATTCCCCGTGATCCTCAGATTCTCTTCATACTGTTCCAGCTTTGCCATGGCTGTGCTGTCCATGATATATGGCGTATATACCCTGTCGCATTTTTTCAGGATGTCGTAAAGTCCGTCGACACAGTCTCCCAGATCCAGGATGACCGTCTCGTAGATACATTTATCAAGTATCGTCTCAAAAAGGCTGATCCACTCCTGGCCTTTTACTGCTCTGAGATCCAGCTCGTTCTTCATCGGCCTGATAAAATCCATCCCTTTGCTCTGGCCTGCCATGGCGCTGATCTTCAGCCCGTAGTCCGTTCTCTCCTGTCTCAGGCAGTAGAGCAGATCTCCCAGATCCTGGCCCTCCGTCTGCCCGAAATAGCAGCTCCCTCCCGAGTAGCCCTCCAGGTTCAGGTAAAGCACCGGGATCTGCTCTGCGATCTTCTCTCCCATCCTCAGTGCAAACCGTGTCTTTCCTATCCTGTGGATCGGTGAATATACTCCGATCAGACCGCGCAAAGACGGCTCTTCCCTGATCCTGTGCGCCTTTTTCTTTTCCTGAGATATCGCATTACTCTCACAGGATCCGACCTCCCGGAGCGTCTCGCGCTCCGCCTCATCCGTCCTCGCTTTTTTGTTATATCTGTTCCGTGTCGCCTGCCGCGCCGGACGGGTTCCCAGACCGGAACGTATACTTTCCACGATGCGGTCTGCGGCCTGATACCGATAAATGAATGTTATCCCATCCTCTGCCTGCTTCCCCGGAATCTCGGTCAGTACGTACACTTTTCCGATCCGAAGAGATTCATATACGCTCTTCTCGTATTCCTCTCCGATCAGTAATACATCCGCCCGGGACTGCTCCGTAAAATGTAACATCTTCTCAGCGTCGTGGAACAGATAAAACTGGTAGTCTTCGGAAAACTGTTCCGCCAGGACTTTGAACAGACATTCCGCATACTCTGTCTGGATATCACAGATCACAAAATTATCTGACTTGTTTTTTCTTTTTTCTTCTGACATAATCTGAATTTTGCCGCGAGCTCTTGCAGCACGAATAAAGATAATGACGGCCGGTTTTACAGACCGGCGATATGACACCTGACGCTTTCCCTCAAAAGCCGGTGTGACAACAAGTGAATTCCTGTTGTGTAAGTCGCATTATAAACGGCGGAATTTATTTAAAACAAAAAAAAAATAAAATCCGCCGATTTTTGTAAAAATCTCACAAAACCTGATAGCACACGATCCCGTAAAGGAGCCCGACGCCAGGAATACCAAGGGTTCCGGATGTCAAAAAAGACACCGCGTTCAGACCCACATTAATTGAAGAATCAGGCGGGATCACATACTGATCGATAAAAAATATAAGAGCCATTCCGATGGCCGCCCGTATAAAAAAATGCGCAGCGGCCGATATGATTTTCTTTTTCAAATTCCTGCACCCTTTCCTGCCTTCTCTGTATCACTGCACTGTGTCCGTCTTTCTCAATGATACATCCTGATACAGTTTATTCCGGATACAGGCCGATTATTCTCTGTCAGACAGCCATTCTTCCGCTGATTTGCCTGCCAGGGATCTGGAATAGTTCCACTGACGCACGGACAGCTCTTTATTACTCTCCATTATCCCCCGGAAATAATCCTCTGCGCTTTCTTCCATCCTGCTCTCTTTCAACTGTTCTCTACTTATCTGAGCGATCTGCGGAGCCGCATCCTGGGACAGGCCGTACATGAGATAATACAAATCTGTCTCCTGCGCCGTCCCGACGTTTCGGATGTTGTAGCCTGCGATCAGAGCATCTGCTCTGCTGAACGAAAACAGGATGTAGCAGACGGAGACCACAGCCGTGATATACCGGAACAGTCTGAAGTCTTTTCTGTATATGCTGCATATCACGCCGAAAAAGATTATCATGAGCACTGCAAGGAACCAGAGCACCAACATTCTCAGAAAACTCAGATTATATTCTTTCACATAGAGCGCCATGCGGTACGCCGCCGAGAGGATCATAATGCAGGTACACGCGGAGATCACGGTGAGCAGTATCCGAAGCGTTTTGTTGTCCTCAAATATTTTTACACATACAAGGACAGTCACAAAATTGATCAGGCTGACAAACAATAGCTGCCAGAAGCCCTGATGTGCATACTGTGAATAAGTGACTCCGTCAGGCAGTCCGGAATCCAGCCTGAGAAACAGAAATAAAATCTGTATCCCCGAATAGAACACATACACAGCCGCCATGATACCCGTAAATGTGATCCCTGTGATATAGTTGGTGCTCCCTGTTTCCCGGCGGGCTTTCCCTCCAAGATTCATCCTGAAAAGTCCTGCAAAGAACGCATACAGAGCAGTCATCCCGAAGAGAAATGTCAGGATCACGCCGAAGATATTGGCAAAGTCAATCTCTCTGATAAAGTGCAGCGGATTCAGGAAACGGAACAGGCTGCCAAATATGTGTAAAAATATCTCATCAGACATCATGAGCAGAGGAAGAACGATAATGAGCATCAGCGCGGCCGCCAGGATACCTATCAGGACCGGTCCGGTATTTTTCCCTGCTTTCCCCGGAGAGTTATGCTCACACTTATCAACACTGTCATACGCACTGCCGTTCGCCGCTCCGGCTGTCTCTTTTTTCCCGACGCTCCTGAAAAGTTCTCCCACGGAAACGATCCACGTTCCAAGCATGATAAAGAACTTTTTCACATATTCCGTAAATCCCCACTCACGGTCCTGGTACACCTGATGCGCCATCGCCATCATGAACAGGAGTATGATCCCTGCGCTGTTGAAAAAGTGGAAAAATCCGTTGTCCGTCAGCATTGTAGATATCCCGAGCAGCAGGATCCCTGCAAAGTATCTTATCGTTCCTTTCTGGAAAGTTATCCCCACTTTTCTCAGGAAAAGTACGGAAAACCACAGGGAAACCGCCGTCATTACCGGAAATGTAACGCCCGACATATTCCTGTACAGGCATAAGGTGAACACGCCCCCGTAGATGATACTCATTATAAAGAACCATCTCCTGTCTTCTCTCATCCTCTCAATAAAGATACTGTCCATTTTCATCCTCCTCTGCATAACATACATAACAGTTCAGCCCGCGCCATCCCTGATGGATGAACTGTTATTCCTCCACATATTCAAGGATATCTCCCGGCTGGCAGTCAAGCGCCTTGCATATCGCCTCCAGCGTGGTGAACCTTACTGCTTTCGCCTTATTATTCTTTAATATGGAAAGATTCGCCATAGTGATATCCACCTTGTTTGCAAGCTCCGTCACACTCATTTTCCTCTTAGCCATCATGACATCAAGATTTACTACGATCGCCATCTTATCCCTCCTATATTGTCAGATCATTCTCCTGTTTATAGCGGACTGCCTCGGAAAAGACGAGGCTGAGCACATGGCTGAATATCCCCGCGACAGAGAATGTAAGAATGATGATAAATGTGGCCGGCGTCGGAAGTATAAATATCTTGATAAAAAAGAGTGCGGCTATGACAAATGCCACTCTTCCCATTACCTTGAGACTTTTCGTATTGCTGTCCACAAAGCAGTTCCTGTCCAGGACCGTGGTCATCATTTTTCTGAGCTGCCACACGATGACAAGTCCGCACACGCCGGACAGAAAGAACAGGATGAGCATCGATATATAATGTTCCGCAATCTCCTGCGAATAATATCTCCCCGCAAGTTTCAGCGTAAAGGGGAGCGATGCCTCGACCAGGATCCCGGTATAGAACATGAGATCCAGCAGATATTTTGTAAATATGATGATCCTTTTCTGATCCATAATGACATCTCCTTTAACTTACTTGTAAAATATGGTATCTGCTCGTATTATATGATCGGAAAATATCATTTGTCAATATATTTTTATTGTTTTTCGATAAATTACAGATATTAAAAGACCGTCCGGGCTGCTCCGCTTCGCACGGATACAGCCTCAGACGGCCTGTTCTTTCACTCTGTCCTGATTTTATTCCTACTCTTTTGAAAGAGTTCCTTTTTTTGATCTTGTCTTGCTGTACAGCGCAAGAAGAATCGTTCCGATCACACCTGCTGATACCGCATTGCTGACCGCTGCGACAACGCCCTGTGTAAATACAAGGTTTGCCGGCTCTGCATAGACAACGATATCGAGCACCGGAGCTACGATCACCCATGAGATCACATTGGCGATGACCTGGTAAATGTTAAAACGAAGAATATCTTTTCCCCCGAATTCTCCTTCATCTACTTTCAGCTTCGGATACACGAAACCTGTGATAAAGCATGTCAGCCCGCTTGCCACTACCCAGCTCCACCACGGAGATCCGTACTGGATCGCGTCAGACAGTCCATGTCCGATCAGACCGATGAGCAGTCCGGCGATCGGCCCGAACAGCGCCGAGAAGAAAGCGCCCACGCCATAGGCGGTCTTGATATCCGTCTCCGGGATGCCCGTCGGGATCTTCACATACATAAACAGTACGATGAAAAGCGCGGCTCCAAGTCCCGTTGCAACGATCGTCTTCGTCTTGAAGTCAAAAAGTTTTTTCTCCATTACATCTTCCTCCTGTAAGATAAATAATAAAATGTTTCTCTCTGCCCCGGCTCATTGCCGGAAGCTGTATCAACAGCAGCAGCGTCGCCTGCGGGGACATCTCCTGCCATCAACCGTTTGGTCTGGATCCTCCCTCAGTCTTTTGTGAACGTCACTTTCCACTCCGGTCCGTAGGAGAGTCCGTACTTCTCGCAGAAACTGCCCTGTGTCACTGCCATGGCAGCTTTCATAAGTTCATTGTTATATATCATCGGCTGTCCTTTTTCGACAAATCCGAAACTTTTGTGGAAAAGGACTTTTTCGTCAAATACCGTTTTCCCCTCATGGGTGATCACTGCACGGATCATGTCCCCGTACTCAAATCCCGCGCTGTTGAACGACCGCAGCGGGATATTCGTCCAGAGATTGCCGAAATTGGGATCGTTGATCTCGAAAATCCCCTCTGCTCTTCCCGGTCCGACAACAGGTTCGAGGATCGGGTGCTCCACGATCTCCTCCACAGGATACTCCGATCCCACTCCTGCGAAATCTATGATTCCGCCTGCAAGACGGGCTGCAGTGTATCCGAACAGGTCTCTTCCGTGGAAGATCGCCACTTCTTCTGTGCCTTTTCCTCTTAAACGGTTTACAGATTCATCGATCTCTCTTACTGCCTCGATACCGATGAATCTTTTCACATGTGTCAGCGATCCGTTGTCGGGAGAGACAACAAAGTGGCCGTCTTTTGTCTTCGCCACACACGCCCGGCGGCTCGTCCCCACCCCCGGATCCACGACGGATACATAGATCGTCCCCTCCGGCCAGAATGGTAAACTCTGATACAGCCGGTAGCTCGCGCTCCAAGTATCGTACTGGGGCAGTTCATGCGTCCCGTCCATGATCTCAAGTTCACGGTCCACGCTTTTGACCACGCCGTACATGGAGCTTACCGCTCCTTCTTTATATGTAAAATCTGTCTGAAATACAAGAATCGGTTTCATAAATATATCCTCTCCTTTCAAATGCACCTCTTACGCCGCTCTTTTATGCCGTTTGCAGGAGTCTCTTCCTGCAGGCCGCATGAGCGTTATACAAAAGGATTATAAAATCTGGATCCGTTCACAAAGAAAGATACGCCGATCGATCCCGCAAGCACGGCGGCGGAAAAAATCATCACCAGAAAGTCATTCTTTCCCAGCGGCTTTCCTGCATACCATGTTCTTTTCTTATGCTTTCCGAATCCTCTCAGATCCATCGCGTTGCTGATGAGCTCGATCCGGTCGAGCGTTGTAAAGATCAGCGGCACGAAGATATTCATCATATTCTTTATGCGGGCGCCCAGCTTTTCTTTTCTGGACATGTCAAGTCCTCTGCTCTGCTGAGCCAGCGAGATGTCCTGATAATCCCGGATCATATCCGGGAAATACCTCAAAGTCAGCGCCAGAGCATACGCAGCTTTATAGCTCACCCCGATCCGGTTTAATGACGCCGCGAACTCGCTCGGGTTCGTCGTCAGAAGAAAGATGATCCCAAGCGGTATCCCCGATGCATATTTCAGGATCTTTGTCACCTGGTAGAGGATCTGCTCCAGCGTTACCGTATATCTGCTGTTAAACCGGAAGATCTCATGGACAGTCCCGTAGATCTCCGTCCCGTACTGCGGGCTGAACAGATAGGTCAGACAGAAGTTCAGCAAAAGGAACACTCCCACATAGATCATCATCGTCCTGATCTGGCGAAAACTGATCTCTGATACTTTGAAAAAGCAGAACGAAAGCACCAGCACAAAAATGATATACCGGATATCATAGGAGAACATGACTGAAAATGTAAGGCAGATAAAAGCGACCAGCTTCGTAAGCCCTGACAGATTATAAATAAAATTATCTCTGTCTATATAGTCAAACAGTTTCGTTTTCATTGCGCCTTGTCCCCCTTTCATAGTCTATGAAGTTCTGTACGAAAGAGGACGGATCCTCGATCCCTGTACTGACGGCAAGCTCATACAGCGAGGTCAGTTTCAGATTGGCCTGTTCTGTGATCGATCTGTCGGTGAGTATCTCTACCGCGCTCGCATCTCCGATCTTCTTTCCTCCTGAGATCACGATTGCATGCGGCGTGTATTCCAGCATCAGATGCATGTCGTGTGTGATCATGATGATCGTCACTCCCCGGCTGTTCAGGCTCTTTAGAAACTCCATGATCTCCGTATAATGATGGTAATCCTGCCCTGCCGTAGGCTCGTCCAGTATGAGGATCTGAGGTTCCAGAACAAGCACGGAAGCGATCGTCACACGCTTTTTCTGTCCGAAGCTGAGCGCTGACACCGGCCATTTTTTAAACGGCAGAAGCCCGCAGATCTTCAGCGCCATATCCACTTTCGGCTCGATCTCTTCCTCCGGGACCCCACGGATGCGAAGTCCCAGCGCTACCTCATCGTATATCATCGGCTTGCAGATCATCTGGTTCGGATTCTGCATGACATACCCGATCTTTTCAGAGCGCTCTTTGATCGTCTTGTCTGCCATGTCCTCACCGCTGTAATACAGTTTTCCCTCATCCTCTTTTACAAATCCGCAGATCAGTTTGGCGAGAGTACTCTTGCCCGCTCCGTTCGTCCCGACGATGCTGACCATCTCTCCCTCCTGAATGGAAAAACTGATATCCTGAAGTATTTTTCTCTTTTTCGTATACTGGAAACTGATGTGATCCGCCTCAAGTATGACCGGACGTTCTTTTGGCTTTTCCTTTTTCGCCTGCGCCCTGTTCCATGCGAGGAGAGGCTCCCGGATCTGCTCTGTGTCAAGTGTGTCTAGCCGCCCCGCATGCATGTCGGGAGTTACTTTGATCCCCGCGTATTTCATCGCAGTTACATAAAGAGGTTCACGGATCCCGAGTTCCGGCAGGATATCCGCAGCCATCAGTTCATCCGGCGGCAGATCCGCCGCGATCCGTCCGTCGCTGATCACGATCACCCGATCCACATCCCGGTAAAGCACATCTTCCAGTCTGTGTTCGATGATGATCACTGTCTTTTCCTGATCTTTCCATACCCGGTCGATCAGATCGATAGCCGTCTTTCCCGTAGCAGGATCCAGATTCGCCAGAGGCTCGTCAAAGAGGAGGATATCCACATTATCCACCATGACGCCGGCAAAGGATACTCTCTGCTTCTGTCCGCCGGAAAGTTCAAAGGGCGAAGATTTCAGAAGTTCACCCATATCTACGATATCCGTGACTTTCTGCACCGTGTCTTTCATTTTATCCAGTTCGACACAGTCGTTTTCGAGTGCAAACGCCACGTCTTCCCCCACGGTCAGTCCGATAAACTGTCCGTCCGAATCCTGGAGGACGGTTCCCACCATCTTGGAGAGCTGAAAGATATCCATGTCTTTCGTCTCCTGCCCCATGATCCTGAGACTTCCGTTGATCTCGCCTTTATAGGAAAACGGGATCAGTCCGTTCAGGCAGTGTCCCAGAGTACTTTTCCCACTTCCGCTTGGACCTACGATGAGTATTTTTTCCCCTTTGAAGATCGTCAGATCGATATTATGGAGCGTTGGCTCCGCCTGACTGAAATACTGAAACTGAAAGTCCTTAAATTGTATTACCGGAGTTTTTTCCCTCTCGCTCATTCCTGCCTCCTCCGCTTATCATCTCCTGACATAGTGTGCAGATCATTTTCTCTGTACTAATTTTCATAAATAAGCCGCGGCGCTTTCCTTATCGTGATCCGCCAGTTTGTCCCTGTTCCTATATTATATGCCCGTGCAAAACTTCCCTGATTGATCGCCACTGCCATACAGTCAAGGCTGTTCACATAGACAAGGGGTTCTCCTACATATACGTCCGCAAAACTTTTGGCATATACAAGGATGTTTTTATAGAGTGTCCTCGTCTCATTTTCAATGCTGATCTCTACTCTTCCCCCGTGTTTTACCCCCAGTTTCAGGAACATCTCTCTTGTGATGTTCGTCCAGAGGCTTCCGAACCTGACGTCCAGCACATCGATCGTGCCGCTCACTTTGTCCCCGTCACAGACCGGCTCAACGACCGGTAGCTCGATCACGCTGGCCGCCGCCACTTCCGGCCCTACTTCTTCAAACGTGATAACTCCTGCCGCAAGTTTTGCTCCTGTGTAGGCATAGATATCTCTTCCGTGGAAAGTGTAGCTCTCTCCTGAATTTGGAAGACGGTTCACGCTCTCATCGATCACTCTTGCTTTCTCGATCCCGATGATCCTTTTTACATGTGTAAGGGTTCCATTGTCCGGCGTTACGATATACTGTCCTGTTTTTGTTTTTACAACGATACTCCGTCTTGTAGATCCGACTCCCGGATCTACAACGCTTACAAATACTGCTCCTTCCGGCCAGTAACTGACTGTCTGGATCAGCCGGTACGACGCCTCCCATATATCATACTGGGGGATCTCATGTGTAAGATCTGAGATGCTCAGGTCCTGACATACTCCATAGGCGACTCCGTACATTGCGCTGACCGCTCCGTCCGCTGTTCCAAAATCTGACTGTAAAATAAGTGGTTTCATCATTTTTTCTTTCCTTTACCCGCTAAGGAGCGCACATTCGAGCTGTTCCTTGCATTCTTAAAGTATAATGATTATCCCGGCAAGTGTCAAGGCACGGATTCCTGTATTATCATTACATCAGACAGATGATAACAGCCGGACGGCTGATACCATATAGTCAGTCATCCGGCTGTATCTGTTTCTTCTATAAAATTATAGTCTGCTTTCTATTTTATTTACATATTTTTTCATGAGGATCGCCCACTCTGATATATTATCATCATTAAAATGAGTTGCGATACCGCTCACACTGATCGCTGCATATACTTTTTTGTTCCGGTCCAGTATCGGCATAGCGATGCATCTGATCCCGAACTCATGCTCCATGTCGTCGATCGCGTATCCTCGCTGTCTGGTCCGGGTGAGCTCCTGATATAATCTGTCTTTGTCAGTGATGCTGTTCTCTGTAAATGCCTCCAGTTCCTGGTGTTCCAGATAATACTGTATCTCTGGCTCACCCATATTCGCCAGCATGGCCTTTCCCAGACCTGTGCAGTACATCTGCGCCCGCTCGCCGAGGATGGATCTCATCAGATCCACTGAATCTGCAGGATACATCGCTTCCAGATACAGCACTTCCTCTCTGTATGGAACTGCGAGATACACTCTTTCTCCTGTCTGATTTGCAAGTTCCTGCATGTACGGCATAGCGATTTTTGTGATTGAATATGTATCGCCGAGCGCCTTGCTCAGATTAAAAATCTGAATTCCCAGGCAGTATTTGCCTGACTCCTCGTCCTGCTCCAGATATTCCATTGCCTTTAAAGTCGAAAGTATGTTGTGCACCGTACTTTTGTACAAACCAAAATGTTCACTTATCTCAGTCACTCCAAGTATCGGTTTCTCTGTAAAGTAGTTCAGAATCTCCAAGGCTTTCTGGAGGCTTTTAACTTTAATCTCAGAATTATCTGTCATCTGTTCCTCCTGTTCTCCTGTACCGAACGCCGTTTAATATTATATCACTGAATTTTTTAAGATTCAATGCATTTTTCAGGATAACAGATCATAAGTGCTTTTGATTATCTTCACATTTAAATTCGATTTCCCAGAAAGCGATATTTTTTCTTTTCCATGTATAGGTTATAAATACAGAACCATTATCATATATAATGCATGGATATGAAAACTCTCCTTCTCCCTCATCCAGTATCATTATATGTTCCCAGTGGATCCCGTCATCCTCTGAACAGTACAGGGATATCGGCGTCCTTTTTCCCCAGCTTTCACCTACCGGATTACAGACAAGATATACTGTTCCGTCCGAAGTGCAGACTGCATCAATACCGCTGTTATTATTAGGTATGTCTGTCGGTTCAGGATCACTCCACGTTTCACCCTCATCCTCCGATTTACTGTGATAAATCCACCCCTCTGAGCTTCTCATAAGCATATGAACAGATCCTTTTCCCTCCCATAAAGCCGGCTGTATTATTCCTCTTCCGCGATAGGATTGTTCAGATACCGGAATTTCTTTATAATTCTCGTTTAATTTCTGCAACTTTGGAAGATCGATCTGAACCTCCTCGCTTTTTCTCCATGTGATCCCGTCATCATCAGATATATCTGCAAACGAACGCCACGGGCCATTTTCAAGAGATCCCGGAGCCAGGATCCTTCCACTTTTCAGACGGATCGGTTGATTTCTTACAGGTCCTCTGCCCCCGCTGTCTCCTTCTACAAGTTCTCCTGACCCGCTCCACGTTTCACCGCTGTCATCTGATATTTTATACATCGTCTTCCATGTGGCTATTTCTTTTCCGCATTTATAAAACAGCATGATCCTGTCCGGAGCAACCTTAAACAGCACTGGATTCCAGCATGGTATATTTTTATGCTCTGCGATAACTTCCGGGGTGTTCCATATACCGTTTTTTCTTACAGTCCCCCATATTTTTACATCTTCTGCTCCCTCAGCGCTTCCCTGAAACCATACGCATACAAAATCCCCGTTATCAAGTCTTATAAGTGACGACGCATGGCATGATTCTTGTTCAAGATCTGAATGAAATACATTGCTTCTCTCTTTTTTAATAAATATACTGTCCATGCTCTCTACCCCTTGATGCCGGAACTTGCAATTCCTTCAACGAAATGTTTCTGTAGTATCAGAAATACAATGAGTGTCGGTATTACTGCCATACAGCATCCTGCAAGAGACGTACCGTACTGAAACTGCGCATTTGAGTTGACAGAACCCATAAACTGGGCAATACCGACAGGAAGTGTTTTTAATTCATCCTGGCGGATACATATCATCGGCCACAGGAAACTGTTCCAGTTTGCAATAAATGTTAAAATAGTGACTGTTGAGAGCGCGGGCTTGGACAAAGGAAGCATGATCTGAGCAAATATTCTGAACTCGCCGCATCCGTCTATGCGCGCTGCTTCCTCCAGTTCGCCCGGCAGCCCTTTAAAAAAGCTTGTAAGTATAAAAATACTTGTTACATTTGCTACTGATGGAAGTATAATTCCCGCATAAGTATTCAGCAGTCCTATTTTTGAACAAAGAAGATACAGGGGGATCATATACGCCTGAATAGGGATCAACAACATTGCCACTATTGTTCCATATATGATCTTTCTTCCGCGAAATCTGTATCTTGCAAGTGCGTAGGCTGCCAGCGAAGAAAGTATAAGGATAAGAACAGTTCCTGTTACTGCTGTAATAAGACTGTTTTTCATCCATGAAAGATAAGGATATCTCTCAAGTACCTGCGTATAGTTTGACAATGTAGCAATATCCGGTATCCATTTCGGGGGATAACTTGTTATATCTGTTTCCGGTTTGACCGAACACACAAGTGCCCATGCGATCGGAAACAAAAATACGATACATATAAGTATTGTTACTATATATTTTACGCTTCCTCTTAATTTTTTCATAGGTTCAATCTCCATCGTTATTTTTCAGAATCTTATTCTGAATCCCGATCAGAAGAATCAGAATTACCAGTATAGCTACTTCAATAGCCGAACCATATCCGAGGTCATAGTTCTGGAACGCCGTTGTATAGAGATACTGGACCATTGTCAGAGTTGAAGTTCCAGGTCCTCCGGCAGTCATTGTATAGATCTGGTCGAATAACTGTACCGTATTAACCAGTGTTAAAGTAATGACCATGGATGCCACTGGTTTGAGCATTGGACAAGTTATTCTGAAAAATATCTGAATCCTGGTAGCTCCATCCATCTCTGCCGCTTCATACAGATCTCTTGGTATTCCCTGAAGTCCTGCAAGAAACAATACCATATTGTATCCAAGATAGGTCCATATCACTACAATGGATATAGATATGATCGCTATGTTTTCATCTGTAAGCCACGGTACTCCCTGGCTCCCTAACTTTTTTAAATAGTAGTTCAGTATTCCGAAATTATTGTCATACATCCATGACCACATGATACCTACTACTGCCGGGATCAATACATAAGGAATGATCGATACTACCCGTCCTACGCTTTTAAATCTCATTTTCTGGTTTAAAAGGATAGCCAGGAGAAGACTAAGTATAATAAGCGGCGGAAGAGTCAGTAAAAAGAACTTGAAAGTATTCCAGAGAGCTATCATAAAATACTCGTCTGTAAAAAGACGTTTAAAATTATCAAGCCCTGCAAATTCAGGTATACCGGCCAGGTTCCAGTCCATGAAACCGATAAACAGCCCCGCTATACTTGGACCAAGCCTGAAGATAATAAATATGATCATGTATGGTAAAAGGAATAATGCTGCTATTCTTCCCTGCTTTCTTTTCATTATAATTTCTCCTTTTTCATACATCCGCCGCATTGTTATAATGCGGCGGACAAATCCTTCTCTTTTTTCTGTCAGTTATTATTCTCCATCACTGTGTTCAGATCTTCTTCCAGGCTTCCTGTTATTTCTGTCGCGTCCTTATTATTCAGGGTTGCGTCCTGCGCCATAGTAAGGATCGGACTCGGAGCCTTGGATGAGAAAAGCGATACTGCCGCCGGATGAGCCGGAAGGAACTTAACATAATCTTTTTCTGCATAGTATGCATCGATTCCCTGCAGTTTCTCAGACTCTTCCTGGGCTTTGATATTAGCCGGTATCTGTCCTGACAGAGCCCATTCCGCTGAATTTTCAGATAACCATCTTACAAATTCCTGAGCCGCTGCCTGTTTGTTTTCATCCGGATTCTGGCTTAACGGGAAAGCAAGCAGCTCTGCTGCTCCCCATACAGCTTTTTCATCAAAGATTTGCGGATATTCTGCTGTATTCCAGTTAAATGATACGTCTGTAAGTCCCGAAAGCTGCCAGTTGCCATCTATGATCATCGCTACTGTACCCGCCTTGAAATCATCAATCGGAGATTTTTCTCCAACAGGCACAACATTGTACTTGTAGATGAGATCTTCGATAAACTGAATCGCTTTATCAGATTTTTCTGTATCTATTGTGATACTTTCCATATCAACTGTAAAAGGATTGTATCCCTGCTGATTGATCATTGAATAATACTGATAGAAAGTATGGTGGTTCTGGAGAAAACCAAATCCGTATTGTACAATATTATTTTTATCAAACCCTTCTTCTGTAGCATTTTTCCCGTTTGAATCTATTGTAAGTTTCATAGCTGTTTCGATCAGCTCATCTCCCGTGGCAGGAGGATTTGTTATTCCGGCCGCATCATACATATCCTGATTATAGTATAAAGCATGCATATTTATATCAATTGGCACGCCGTAGAGTGTTCCGTCATATTTGCATCCTTCCCACGCCACTTTTTCAAAGTCGCTTTCATTCAGGTCCATCGCAGCGACCTGCTCTGCATCCAAAACTCCCATATCTACAAACTGTCCCATTTCAAAAGTATGCATTGCTATAATATCCGGAGCCGCCCCTGCCTGATAGTCCGCGAGAAATTTTGTAAATATTTCGCTCCACTGAAGAGAGGTAAATTCTACGGTGATTATATCCTGGCTTTCATTAAATTCATCAACAAGCGCCTGCATTTTATCAAGATCAGCGCCTGTCCATCCTCCATAATATGTGATCGTACAGGGTTCAATTTCACTGCCTTCAGATCCGCTGTTCTGGCTTCCTGCGCTGCTTCCTCCGCATCCGGCAAACATAGATATTGTCAACGCCGTAACTGCGGCCATTGATAATATACGAGTAGTTTTTCTTTTCATAATTTTCCTCCTCCGATTATTTCATCAGCAATTTCATAGTTTCTTCTGATAGTTTTTTTAGTTGAAGAATCTCACTTATTTCAGTTTCCGTTAAAACATCCTCATTATTTTTTCTCGTATTTACCTGTATTGGAATTCCGGTCTCCTTTATGTAATACTTTGCGCTGAGAGGATAATTTTTGAGTTCTATGAATGACGACATTGTCAGGATTCCCTGAAGAATTTCCGATTTTTCCTGTTCACTGTCCCAGTGGTCTGTCAGCCATACATACAGCTCCGGGTGAAAATTAGCCATTACGCCGCTATATCCCGCTGCTCCCTTTCTCAGGCTTTCAAGAAGAGTTGCCGTATTGGCATTATAAAGTTTCATCCTGCTTCCTTTTATAATTGAAAGTTTTTCTTTCATACTGCCGTTCATACTGCAGCTCGTGTCTTTAAGAAAACAAAATCTTTCACTTTTAACGCAGAATTCTATTACTTCTTTTGATAAAATTCTTTTATAAGGATACGGACATTCATAAAACCCGAGCGGTATATCATCCGGCAGGTTATTCATAATTACTTTTAGATTTTCTATCAATTTTGTGTCTGATTCGTCTTTTGCCGCAAGACGGTTGGACAACAGAATTACTGCGTCTGCCCCTGAACTGACCATTTCATTTAGTTCTCTGATCTGTTCTGAAATACTATAAGAGATATGCCCGGATGTGATTACAGGAACACGCCCGTTTGCCTGTCTCCTGATCTCTTTTGTTATTTTTACTCTTTCATCAAGCGACAGATAAAACATTTCACTTGACTGGCAGACTGCAAATAAACCGGACGAACCTCTGTCAATGTACCAGTCGACAAGCTTTTTCAATGTTTCGTAATCAATCTCCCTGTCTTTTGTAAAAGGTGTTACCATTACCGGCCAAACTCCTCCTGCAAATTCATGATCCATTTTTCATCCCTCCTTTTTTTTTCATTAATAATGAACAATGTTCATAATATTATTTAAAAAATAAAAGGACTTTCTATTATCCTTTTTTAATTTGTTCTATATTATAGAACATTGTTCTTGATATTTTTATAATAGCATATTATTTATGATTATTCAATTGCACTAATTAATTAAAAATCAGACTGGATTTTTATATATATTGCACAAAACACTAAAAACAGCCCTGCAGCACAGGTCATATGTTACTCTGATCGCTGCAGGACAGTCTTATAGTATTAATACGATTTTTCCGGTCATTTATTGTTCTATTGTTCCGGATTTTCTTCTTCTGTTTCTTCTTTGATCTCTACCTGTTCGCCGTCTATCTCGGCCGATGCTTTTCTCACTTTTGTGACACTGGCTACAATATCATTTTCAGGTAAATTAATAAGTTTTACGCCGGAAGTTATCCTCCCATATACGGAGATATCTTCACACTTCATGCGGATTACGATCCCCTCTGTATTAATGATCATGATCTCGCTGTCGTCATCCACTGCTTTCATTCCGACTACATTTCCGGTCTTCTCAGTGATCTTATAGCATTTGACACCTTTTCCGCCGCGGTTCTGTGTCGTAAATTCGTCCATATTCGTGCGTTTACCCATACCTTTTTCGGATACGATAAGAAGTTCTTTTCCCTGACTGCTCATCTGCATGCCTATCACGACGTCATTATCGCTTAGGTTCATGCCGCGCACACCCATGGAAACTCTTCCTGTAGGACGGACGTCAGTCTCATGGAAACGGATACACTGACCGTATTTTGTTACAAGTAATATATCCTGGTCGTTATCTGTTACTTTTACCTGGATCAGAAGATCGTCTTCTCTGAGTACAATCGCTGCAAGTCCTGTCTTTCTTACATTCATGTATTCTTTGATCGGAGTCTTCTTTACAAGACCTTTCTGTGTTGCCATGAACAGATACTTGCCGTCCTCATATTCTTTGATCGGAATCGTAGCCGTGATATTCTCTTCCGGCATAAGCTGCAGCAGATTGATGATCGCCGTTCCTCTGGCAGTTCTTCCTGCCTCCGGTATCTCATATGCCTTGAGACGATATACACGCCCCTTATTTGTAAAGAACATGATATAATGATGACTTGTTGTGACAAACAATTCTCTTATAAAGTCGTCTTCAAGTGTCTGCATACCTTTAATGCCTTTTCCGCCCCGGTTCTGGCTCTTGAATGTGTCCATGCTCATTCTCTTGATATATCCCATGTTTGTGACCGTGATTACAACGTTCTCTCTCGGGATAAGATCTTCCATAGAGATATCGAACTCATCATATCCGATATGTGTTCTTCTCTCGTCGCCGTATTTTTCGGAAATAGCAAGAATCTCTTTTCTGATAACTCCAAGGAGAAGTTTTCGGTCCGCAAGGATCGCCTTATATTCTTCAATTTTTTTCATCAGCTCGGCATATTCCGACTCGATCTTCTCTCTTTCAAGACCAGTAAGAGCTCTCAGGCGCATATCGACGATTGCCTGAGCCTGTACATCGGACAGTTCAAATCTTTCGATTAATTCAGCTTTTGCGATCTGGACTGTCTTTGATCCGCGGATGATCTTTATCACTTCATCGATATTATCAAGAGCAATAAGCAGGCCCTGTAAGATATGTGCTCTCTCTTCCGCTTTATTAAGATCGTATTTTGTTCTTCTTGTCACTACATCTTCCTGATGCTGAAGATAATATTTCAGCATGTCCAGAAGATTCATTACTTTAGGCTCTTTATTTACGAGAGCAAGCATGATCACTCCGAACGTATCCTGAAGCTGTGTGTGCTTATAAAGCTGGTTCAATATGACATTCGGATTCACATCGCGGCGAAGCTCGATACAGATCCTCATTCCCTCACGGCTGGACTGGTCGCTCAGGTCTGTGATTCCATCTATTTTTTTATCTCTTACAAGCTCTGCTATCTTCTCGATCAGCCTTGCTTTATTCACCATGTACGGAAGCTCCGTTACAATAATCCTGTTCTTGCCGTTTGCCATCGGCTCTATATTTGTCACGGAACGTACCCTTATTTTTCCACGTCCTGTCCGGTATGCTTCTTCTATGCCTCTTGTGCCGAGGATCTCGGCTCCTGTCGGGAAATCAGGACCTTTAACTATTTTCAGGATATCTTCGATCGAAGTCTCTCCGTTTTCATCGATCTGGTCGTCTATGATCTTTACTACTGCGCCGATTACTTCTCTTAAGTTGTGCGGCGGGATATTAGTCGCCATACCAACGGCAATGCCCGAAGTACCATTTACGAGAAGATTCGGAAATCTGGACGGAAGCACAGCAGGTTCTTTCTCAGTCTCGTCAAAGTTTGGAGAGAAATCAACCGTATCTTTATTGATATCAGCGGTCATCTCCATGGATATCCTGCTCAGACGGGCTTCTGTATAACGCATGGCCGCCGCTCCGTCGCCGTCCACGGAACCAAAATTTCCATGACCGTCTACCAGAGGGTATCTTGTGGACCATTCCTGCGCAAGATTCACGAGCGCTCCGTAAATGGAACTGTCACCGTGCGGATGGTATTTACCCATCGTATCACCGACGATACGGGCGCACTTACGATGTGGCTTGTCGGGACCGTTGTTCAGTTCTATCATGGAATAAAGGATCCTTCTCTGTACGGGCTTAAGCCCGTCTCTTACATCGGGCAGGGCCCGGGCGGCGATAACGCTCATCGCATAATCGATGTAGGAATTCTCCATAGTCTTTTTCAGGTCGACCTCGTGAACCTTGTCAAAAATATTGTCTTCCATATTTGATCTCCTTTATGAGTTTTGGCTACTTCCGGCTCTCTGTTTGAGAGCCTTTATCACGGCTTCGTCCGCTCCCGGCTCTCCAGTTCAAAAGCCTGCGGCTTTTTCACTGGGTTGGCATTTCCAATGCCAACCCCCGCGCTCCCTCTGAGACAGAAATCTGAGTAAACTCGATTTCTGCCTCACAGTGATCACAGAGCCGGTCGCTGTTTACTGCTATATATCCAGATTTTTGACGTATTTGGCATTTTCTTCGATAAATTCACGTCTTGGTTCTACTTTGTCGCCCATAAGGGTGGTAAATGTCAGATCAAGTTCGGAGGATGTCTCTTCATCCATTATCACTTTGAGGAGGATTCTGTGCTCAGGATCCATGGTCGTCTCCCAGAGCTGATCCGCATCCATTTCTCCCAGACCTTTATAACGCTGGATCTTATTGCTGCTGTCGCGTCCTACTTCAATGAGGATCTGATTCAATTCCTCATCGCTGTATGCATACCAGACTTTTTTATTCTTCTCCAGCTTATACAGAGGAGGCTGTGCGAGATATACATATCCCTCTTTTATAAGATCAGGCATAAAACGATAAAGGAATGTTAATAATAACGTACTGATATGAGCTCCGTCTACATCGGCGTCCGTCATAATGATGATCTTGTGATATCTGAGTTTCGTTATATCGAAATCATCATGTATCCCTGTTCCGAAAGCCGTTATCATTGCCTTTATCTCAGCATTTCCGTATATTTTGTCGAGACGGGCTTTTTCCACGTTAAGGATCTTGCCCCTGAGAGGAAGTATCGCCTGTGTCGCACGGTCTCTCGCAGTTTTTGCAGAACCTCCGGCCGAGTCTCCCTCTACGATATATATCTCGCAGTTTTCAGGGCTCTTATCGGAGCAGTCTGCAAGTTTTCCCGGAAGTGAGGTAGAATCAAGAGCCGATTTTCTCCTTGTGAGATCTCTTGCTTTTCTTGCAGCTTCTCTGGCTCTCTGGGACAATACGGACTTCTCGACGATCGTTCTTGCAACATTCGGATTCTGCTCGAGAAATATCTCAAGCTGGCTGCTCATGACGCCGAGCACTGCACCCCTGGCCTCGCTGTTGCCGAGTTTCTGTTTCGTCTGTCCTTCAAACTGAGGATTTTCGATCTTTACGCTGACTATTGCAGTCAGTCCCTCTCTGATATCTTCTCCCGCAAGTTTTTCGTTTTCTTTAATAAGTTTATTCTTTCTGGCATAATCATTAAATGTTTTTGTCAACGCAGTCCTGAACCCTTCTACATGAGTTCCTCCCTCAGGCGTCGTAATATTGTTTACAAATCCATAGGTATTATCACTGTACGAATCATTATGCTGCATAGCCACTTCTACTGCTACGCCGTCTTTCATACCTTCACAATAGATGATCCTGTCATAGAGAGCTGTCTTGCTTCTGTTCAGATATGTTACGAACTCCTTTATGCCGCCTTCATAATGGAATGTATGCTCACGGACCTCTTCTTCCCGCCAGTCTCTTAATACGATCTTGAGTCCCCGCATAAGAAACGCCATTTCTCTGAAGCGCTGCTTTAATACATCATAATCAAATACAGTCTCTTCAAAAATCTCAGCATCCGGGAAAAACGTGACTTTTGTTCCGGTTCTGTCCGGTTCACAGGTTCCGACTACTTTTAGCTTATAGAGAACTTTTCCTCTTTCATAACGCTGTTTATAGATCTGGCCTTCGTGATAGATCTCTACTTCCAGCCATTCAGAAAGAGCATTAACGACTGAAGCGCCTACGCCGTGCAGACCGCCGGATACTTTGTATCCTCCTCCTCCGAATTTTCCTCCGGCATGCAGCACAGTAAATACGACCTCCACTGCAGGAAGTCCTGCCTTATGGTTGATACCTACAGGGATACCTCTCCCGTTATCGCTTACGGTAACGGAATTATCTTTATTGATGTCAACCTGTATCTCATCACAGTATCCTGCCAGAGCCTCGTCAACCGAATTGTCAACGATCTCATATACAAGATGATGGAGTCCTCTCGAAGAAGTGCTTCCAATATACATTCCAGGTCTTTTTCTTACAGCTTCCAGACCTTCCAGTATCTGGATCTGATCCGCCCCGTATTCAGCGTCAAATTCTGTACTTGATACACCCATTGAATAACCTCCTAATTTGCGTTTACTGCATGTCCGTTCTTTATATGGAATATCTTGTTTATCGAAAACCTGTGGTTTACAAATTCGTCAAGTCCGGTACATGTGATTATCGTCTGTATATCGTGAATACTGTCCAGTAAATAGTTTTGCCTGTGTTTGTCCAGTTCAGACAAAACATCGTCAAGTAACAGGACAGGAGTATCATTTATGATTTTTCTGACCAGTTCTATCTCAGACATCTTCAGCGACAGGGCCGCTGTCCTCTGCTGTCCCTGCGAACCGAACTTTCGTATATCTATTCCTTTGTCAGCAGTAAAACATATATCGTCCCTGTGAGGACCTACTGTCGTGCTCTTAAGGCGCATGTCTCTTTCTCTGTATTTTTTCAGCGCTTTTTCCAGAGACATATTTCCGTTGCTCGCCTCATATGATATTGTGATACGCTCTTTTCCTCCGGTTAATTTAAAATGAATATTAGAAATTATTTTATTTACTTCTTCTATAAAATTCTTTCTTCTCTCAAGGATTTTATTTCCATAGTCCACGAGCTGGATATCCCATATATCAAGAGTTTCGATCAGGTTCTGCTGTCTGTATATATCTTTTAGCAAGGAATTTCTTTGATTGATGATACGATTATAATTTGACAGGTTGCTAAGATATATCTTATCAAGCTGAGATAATTCCAGATCTATAAATCTTCTTCTTCCCGCCGGCCCCTCTTTGATAATATTCAGATCTTCCGGCGAGAAAAATACAAAATAGACGATTCCGAACAGTTCGCCTGCCTTTCTTATGGGTGTTTTATCGATCGCTATTCCTTTCGGGCTGTTCTTCTTCAGATGCATATCTATCTGAAAATCTATTCCTCTTTTTTCAATAACTGTCTCTATGTGTGATTCATCATATCCGAACTGTATGATATCTCTGTCCTTTGTTCCTCTGTGGGATTTTGTCGTTCCGGACAGATAGAGGGCTTCCAGAACATTCGTCTTTCCCTGTGCATTATCTCCGTACAGGATATTCGTGACCGGATCAAATTTTAAATCCAGGAGATCGTAATTCCTGTAATTTTTCAGCTTTAAAGATTTGATTACCATAACTTACCTATCTAGTCTATTTTACACTTTTTTGCACTTTATTTCAATGTAGAAAAGAGATCATCCTATCCTGATCTCTTTTCCGTCGTAAGACGCGATATCCCCTTTGGAAAGTTTTCTCCCTCTTCTGATCTCAGTTTCGTCGTTTACAAGCACCTGTCCGCTCTGGATGACTTCTTTAGCCTCTGCTCCTGACTCTACCATACCTGAAGCTTTTAAAACCTGTCCGAGCCGGATAAAATCTTCTCCGGCTCTTAACTTAAAAATATCCATTTATATTTCACCTCTATACTGCCGCGTTGAAGTTTACAGGAAGGATCAGATATACATAACTTTGTTCTTCGTCTTTTATGAACAACGGCGCTTTCGCATTCATAAAGTACAGACTGACTTCCTCGTCATCAATGACACGGAGCGCGTCAATAAGAAACTTCGGATTAAATCCGATAAGAAGATCTTTTCCGTCTTTCGAGCACAATATCTCCTCGTCCATTGAACCAATCTGAGATTTTATCTTAAATTCCATAGATTCATCCCTGATATCAATGATGATCGGTTTCTTTTCTCCTTCCTTGATGAGCAGCGTCGCCCTGTCTATACAGTCGAGAAGCTCTCTTTTATTTATCTTTACTTTTGTCTCATAATCACTTGAGAGCATCTGATCGATCCTGAAATACTCTCCGTCTATCAGCCTGGATACAACGACTGTCCTGTCAAATTCAAATACAATATGGTTTTTCGTAAACGAGATATCTACCTCAGCTTCAGCCTCTCCGCCGATGATCTTGCTTATCTCCTGGAGCGTCTTTCCGGGAACGATGACTTTTTTCGGAGAATAAGAATCTTTGAGTTCTATTTTCCGTATCGATATCCGGTGTCCGTCAAGCGATACGACTTTGAGGATATTATCCTCTATCTCGAAAAGCTCGCCGGTCATCATCTTATTCGTGTCATTGTCCGCAATGGAGAATATCGTCTGGCGTATGACCTCTTTTAGCGTAAACTCTGATATCGTAATAAAATCATCTTTTTCCACGGCAGGAAGATAAGAAAAATCATCACCAGGCTGAGATGCGATATTGAATTTGGCTTTTTCACATGTTATGAGCGCCTGTAAATCTCCCTGCATCTCTATCACAATCTCACTGTCCGGGAGTTTTCTTACGATCTCTGAAAATAGTCTGGCATTGATCGCCAGTATCCCTCTCTCAACGATCTCTCCGTCTATAGATGTCTCTATCCCGAGTTCCATATCATTGGCTGTAAGTTTTATCACATCAGTAGATGCGTCTATGAGGATACATTCAAGGATAGGCATCGTCGTTTTAGAAGGAACAGCTTTAGAAACAATGCTTACCCCTTTTGCAAGATTAGATTTTGTACATATGATCTTCATGTTGTTATATCTCCTTTCCCGGTCATTTTCTTCGTTATGGTGCGGCGTTATATGTATCTGGCATTTCCCGTATGTGAAAAAACATATCTGATGCGCGGAATATGTATATTGATATAATATAAATTACGCAGTCGTATTAATAGGGACTGTGAATATGTTCATAACTGCTTTCAGGCCTTTAAATATAAGGCTTTGCCTGTTTGGATAAGTATGAAAGTTGTATGTTGGGACCGTGAAGAAACAGTGGGGAAAGATATTCATGAAAAACATCCCGGTCTGAACTGGAAATATCTGTATATACAGTTCTCCACATCCTGTTTCACATCTTATCTACAATACTCTTCAGGCTTATCCACATTTGACAGTCTTAAAATTCAGATCACACTTATATGGGATTGATCTTTTTCTTAATAATATTAACAGTATTATTAAGAGCTTCATCTGACTTAAGCTCGTTTTCTATCTTTTTTACTCCGTGATTTACAGAAGCGTGATCTTTTCCTCCGAGCAGTGCTCCGATTGCTTTAAGAGGCGTATCTGTAAGAGATCTGCACAGATACATCACAATCTGTCTTGGAAGAACGATCTCTGCATTTCTTTTCTTACCTTTAAGTTCTGATACAGGTATGTTAAAATGCTCCGACACGATATCTATAATGAGTTCCGGCGTGACCGGGCGGTTATTGTCGGGTGATATCATGTCTTTGAGAGCTTCTGCAGCGAGAGAGATATCGATCGGTTTGTTCTCCAGGTTGGAGAGTGCGATCAGTTTATTTAATGATCCCTCAAGTTCACGGATATTTGATTTGATATTATTGGCGATATACTGCATGACATCGTCCGGTATATGATATCGGTCAAGACCGTCCAGTTCTTCCTTTTTCCTGAGTATGGCCATTCTTGTCTCATAATCAGGAGCGGATATATCAGCGATAAGTCCCCACTCGAACCGTGTTCTCAGCCTTGCTTCAAGAGTCTCTATATCTTTTGGCGGCTTATCGCTTGATATGATGATCTGCCTGCCTGATACATGCAGGTGATTAAATGTATGGAAGAATTCTTCCTGAGTGCTTTCTTTACCGATGATAAACTGGATATCGTCTATCAGGAGAACATCGTTGTTCCTGTATTTCTCCCGGAACTTGGTCATGGCAAGTTCGCTTCCTGTCTTACCTGCTTTCAGTGCGTCGATCAGCTCGTTTGTAAATGTCTCGCTGGTGACGTAGAGTACCTGTCTGGACGGATCATTTTCAAGTATAAAATGAGCGATCGAGTGCATCAGATGAGTTTTCCCGAGTCCGACTCCTCCATATATAAAAAGAGGATTATATATTTCCCCGGGAGATTCGGCAACTGCCAGCGACGCTGCATGAGCAAAATTATTATTGCTGCCGACTACAAATGTTTCAAATGTATATTTCGGATTGAGGTTCGCTTTCTCAAAAAGAGAGTTCACTCTGTTTTTCTTCATGAGACTGTCTTTCTTGTCTCGAATGACAGTCTCATTGTCCGTCACGAAAGCTACTTCGTATTCGATTCCCGTTACTTCCGCGATACATACTTTAAAGGGAAGAAGATATTTGTCTTCGATATGTTCCAGGCTTGCTCTCAATTTTACAAGGATATAAACGGTATCGTCCGTGACTTCATATACCGTGAGAGGAGCGATCCAGGTATTATAGGAAATATTAGACGAGCAGTATTCCAGCTTCATCTTATTTAATATCTTTTCCCAGTTTTGTTCTACAATGTTCATCGAAAGTAACTCCTAATCAATAGAATAGAGAGATATCAGGGTAAAATCTCTCTATTACATTCTACATCAAAAAAGGGCGTGAATCAACGGAAAATAATGTGTATAACTTTATCTTAAATATCAACGCAGATAATATTAAAAAAATAAATATTATCTACAGTTTATTTTTTACTTATACACAGGTTATCCACAAATATTTTCTTTTATTTTTTTACTTAAACCATTGATTTTGCTTGACTTCTCAGGCTTTTTTAACTATAATTAAATGCGCGTCTTTTTAAGTAAAGGCAAAAGAAAATGTTTATCATGTGAATACTTTATTATAAAGTATATCAGAAAAAGGGAGGTGTATTGGGGATGAAGATGACATTTCAGCCGAAGAAAAGATCAAGAGCTAAGGTTCATGGTTTCAGAGCAAGAATGAGCACACCGGGCGGAAGAAAAGTTTTAGCTGCCAGAAGAGCAAAAGGAAGAAAACAGTTATCAGCTTAGGCCGCATATATGTGGCCTTTTCTTCTATT